>JAYTIS010000056.1:0-8643 GCA_043731725.1 Novosphingobium sp. | reverse complement strand
TCGAGCAGCGCGCGGGCGCGCTTGCTGCCGGTGTGGAGGTGGTGGCGCTCGAGCAATATCCGCAGCCGCTCGGCGTCGTGGCGCAGCATGTCGCCCATTCCGGCATCGCGGCTGCTCGATGAGCGTTGCTGCGGGCGGCCCGCTCCCTCATCCTCGTCGCGGGCGGGCGCAATCGGCAGCAGATCGACCTGCGCCTGATTGCACAACACCGCGAATCGCCCGTCGGGATCGTGGACATAGGCCACCCCGCCCGACATACCCGCCGCGAAATTGCGCCCGGTCTGGCCCAGTACGACCACCACCCCGCCGGTCATATATTCACAGCCATGATCGCCGCAGCCTTCGACCACTGCGACCGCGCCGGAATTTCGCACTGCGAAGCGCTCGCCCGCCACTCCGTTAAAGAAGGCCTCGCCGGCGATTGCGCCGTAGAGCACGGTGTTGCCGACGATGATGTTGGCCCCGGCTTCGCGTTCGACATGGCCCGGCTGACGCACGATCACGCGTCCGCCCGACAGCCCCTTGCCAACATAGTCGTTGGCATCGCCGGTCAAATCGAGCGTGATCCCGTGCGCGAGCCAAGCGCCAAAACTCTGCCCGGCGACTCCAGTGAGTTTCAGTTTGATCGTGTTATCGGGCAGCCCGGCATGGCCATAGCGCCGCGCCACTTCGCCCGAGAGCATCGCGCCGACCGTGCGGTTGACGTTGATCACCTTGCGCTCAATCACCACCGGCTGCTGGCGTTCCAGCGCGTCTTCGGCGGCAGCGATTAGGTCATTGTCGAGCGCTTTACCCAGCCCGTGATCTTGCGTCAGCGACCAGCCGAGCGAGGGGCCTTCGCCCAGTGGCACCTGGTGCAGGATCCGCCCCAGATCAATCCCGCGCGCCTTCCAGTGATCGACGGCTTGCCGGGTATCGAGCCGGTCAACCCGTCCGGTCATTTCGGCCAGCGTGCGGAAACCCATCTCAGCCATGATCGCGCGCAATTCTTCGGCGACGAAGAAGAAGTAGTTGATGACGTGCTCGGCCGTGCCGGTGAACCGCGCGCGCAGCACCGGGTCCTGCGTTGCGACGCCGACCGGGCAGGTGTTGAGGTGGCATTTGCGCATCATGATGCACCCCGCCGCAATCAAGGGTGCGGTGGCAAAGCCGAATTCGTCAGCGCCGAGCAGCGCCGCAATCGCAACATCGCGGCCGGTGCGCAGGCCACCATCGGCCTGAACGCAGACCCGGCTGCGGAGGTTATTGAGCAGCAAGGTCTGTTGGGTTTCTGCGAGGCCAATTTCCCACGGCGACCCGGCGTGCGTCAGGCTGGTCAGCGGCGACGCGCCCGTCCCGCCCTCATAGCCCGAGATCGTGATGTGGTCGGCCTTGCACTTGGAAACGCCTGCCGCCACCGTGCCCACGCCAACTTCGGACACCAGTTTGACCGAAATTCGCGCGGTCTGATTGACGTTTTTGAGATCATGAATCAGCTGCGCGAGGTCTTCGATCGAATAGATATCGTGATGCGGCGGGGGTGAGATCAACCCGACCCCGGGGGTCGAGTGGCGGACCGCGCCAATCGTTTTGTCGACCTTGTAGCCGGGCAGCTGGCCGCCTTCGCCGGGCTTGGCACCCTGCGCCATTTTGATCTGCACATCGTCAGCGTTGACCAGGTATTCGGTGGTCACGCCAAATCGTCCGGAGGCGACCTGCTTGATCGACGAACGCATTGAATCACCGTTTGCCATCGGCTTGAACCGCACCGGATCTTCGCCGCCTTCGCCGGTGTTCGATTTGCCGCCAATCCGGTTCATTGCCACCGCCAGCGTGGTGTGCGCCTCCCAACTGATCGAGCCATAGCTCATCGCCCCGGTGGCGAAGCGCTTGACAATTTCAGAGGCAGGTTCGACTTCGCCGAGATCGAGCGGTTGCGCGGCCGGCTTCAATTCCATCAGCCCGCGAATGGTCAACATCCGGCTCGCCTGATCGTTGATCGTGCGGGCAAATTCGGCATACTTTTCGGGCACATTGCCGCGCACCGCGTGTTGCAGGCTGGCGACGTTCTCAGCAGTCCAGGCGTGTTCTTCACCGCGCAGCCGCAGGCCATACATCCCGCCGACATCGAGCATTGAGCGATAGATCGGGTTCTCGCCGTAAGCCGCATCGTGACGGCGCACCGTTTCCTCGGCCACTTCGGCCAGGCCAATCCCCTCGATCGTGGTCGCGGTGCCGGTGAAATAGCGTTCGATAAACGCCGAAGAAAGCCCGACCGCGTCGAATATCTGCGCGCCGCAGTATGACTGGTAAGTCGAGATGCCCATCTTGGACATCACCTTCAAAATACCCTTGCCGACTGCCTTGATGTAGTTTTTCTGCACCACCTTAGCGTCGTGCGGCAGGTCCTTGCGGCAGCGCAGATCCTCCAGCGTTTCAAACGCCACGTAAGGATTGATTGCCTCGGCGCCATAACCCGCCAACGCGCAGAAATGATGGACTTCGCGCGCCTCGCCGGTTTCGACCACCAGCCCGGTCTGCATCCGCAGGCCCTGGCGAACCAGGTGATGATGCACTGCCGCAGTGGCAAGCAGCGCGGGCATCGCGATCCGCGCGGGCCCCTGTCCGCGATCGGATAGGATCAGGATGTTCTTGTCCTGCAGCACCGCCTCGGTCGCGGCCCAGCACATCTCTTTAAGCGCCATTTCGAGACCGTCGGCACCGCTCGCCGCGTCCCAGGTGCAGTCAATCGTTTCGGTGCGGAACGCGCCATCGAGCGCCGCCTCAACCGAGCGAATCTTGGCAACATCGGCGTTGGTCAGGATCGGCTGATCAACTTCGAGCCGCTTGTGCGTGCCAGCTTCCCTGCCCAGCAGATTGGGGCGCGGGCCGATCATGCTGACCAGGCTCATCACCAATTCCTCGCGGATCGGATCGATCGGCGGGTTGGTCACCTGTGCGAAGTTCTGCTTGAAGTAATCGTACAGCAGCCGGGAGCGGTTTGAGAGCACTGCAATCGGGGTATCGGTCCCCATCGAGCCCAACGGATCATCGCCATTGCGGGCCATCGGTTCGAGGAACCGCGCCAAGTCTTCCTGCGTATAGCCAAACGCCTGTTGGCGATCCAGCAACGAGGTCGTTTCCGCCTGAACTTGGGCGAGTTCTGGCTCGCCCACCTCAAGGTCACTCAACTTATATTGCGCCGCGTCCAACCACTGCTCATACGGCTCGGCTCCGGCCAGTTGGGCCTTCAGTTCCTCGTCCTCGATGATCCGGCCTTGCGCAAAATCGATCAGCAGCATGCGCCCGGGCTGGAGCCGCCACTTGCGGACGATATTGTCTTCCTTGATTGGCAGCACGCCGCTTTCCGATGCCATGATCACCAGATCATCGTCAGTCACGCAGAACCGCGCCGGGCGCAGCCCGTTCCGGTCAAGCGTTGCGCCAATCTGACGGCCGTCGGTGAACGCCACCGCCGCGGGCCCGTCCCAGGGCTCCATCAAAGCGGCATGGTATTCGTAGAACGCCCGGCGTTTGGCATCCATCAACGGATTGCCGGCCCATGCTTCGGGGATCAGCATCATCACCGCATGCGCCAAACTATACCCGCCTGCGATCAGCAGTTCGAGCGCATTATCGAGGCAGGCGGTGTCCGACTGGCCGTGCGGGATGATTGGCCACATCTTGTCGAGATCGGGGCCGATCAGTTCGCTTTCCATGGTTCGGCGGCGCGCCGCCATCCAGTTGACGTTGCCGCGCACCGTGTTGATTTCACCATTGTGAGCGATCAGTCGGTAAGGGTGTGCGAGCTTCCAGCTGGGGAAGGTGTTGGTCGAGAACCGCTGGTGTACCAGTCCCAAGGCCGAGACGCAGGCCGGATCGGCGAGGTCGCGGTAAAAGTCGCCCACTTGGGTCGCCAGCAGCAACCCTTTGTAGACCACTGTGCGGCTGGAAAAGCTTGGCATGTACAGCTCGGTCAGCCCAGGCAAGCCATGCTTGGCGGCGAACGCGCGCAGCGGGTTTTGCGTCTGCTTGCGGATCACCAGAAGTTTGCGCTCGAACGCGTCCTGATCGGCGCAACTGTTCCCGCGCGCAATAAAACATTGGCGGATCACCGGCATCTGCTCAAGCACGGTTTTGCCCAACCCAGTGGGGTTGACCGGGACATCGCGCCAGCCGATCAGCCGCTGGCCTTCTTTGGCGATGAATTTCTCAAACGTGCCGATCACGAAGTCCCGCGCGGCCTCATCCTGCGGTAGAAAGCACATTGCCACGGCATAATCGCCAGCGGCGGGCAGGCGCAGGCCCTCGGCCTCGGCCCAGCCGCGGTACAAGGCATCGGGAATCTGGATTAGAATGCCCGCGCCGTCTCCCAACAGGGGATCCGCGCCAACCGCACCGCGATGATCGAGATTGTGCAGGATCTGCAACGCCTGGCTAATGATGGCATGGCTTTTGACGCCCTTGATATGGGCGACAAAGCCCACCCCGCACGAGTCGTGCTCATTGCCCGGATCATAAAGTCCTTGCGGCTGCGGAAATGCCATCACTCAACTCGTCCTGTCGTCGGCCCAAACCTTCGATTCGCGCGGGCGCACGCCCAAATCGCGGATTTCCGGCAATTATGCGCAACGACCCCTGCCGCTTAAAGCAGCGATTATTGCGCAGAGCATTCCCATGACGACAGGAAGCTGTTTTTGCAACTGCGAAACAGACCGGTAAGCCCGAGTCTGCGGCCAGTGGCGCTATGAATGGGATGCCAAGTTAAGGCGAACTCTGCGAAGCCGAGCGGGGTCAGGCCGCTCCGCTCATTCGCTGCAGGTTGTTTAGAGCCGTCCGCAAAGCCTGTTCGGCTTCGGCTGGATCGACCGTCGCGGCAGCCGAGTTGTCAGCAATCGGTTGGCCCTGCCCGGCGGAGGCCGGGGCATCGAAGCGGCGAAACACATTGATCTCGCCGGTTGCTGGTGCCGCAGCAACGTTCGGCGCCACGTGCGGGGCTTGGCCGGGGAAAATCACCACTGGTTCGGGAGCCTCGTGCGCTGCAGCTTCGGGCTCGTTGATCCGCACGAAGGCTTGCCGCGGCGGCGCGAGCCCCAGCAGCGAAGCGTAGGGATTGTCGGCGCTGTCGGTGGTCAGGCTATCGTCGTCGACCGGCTCGTTATCATCCTGTGCCGCTGCTGGCTGGGTCATCATTGGCGCGAAGGAGGCAGAAACCTCGGTTTGCGTCGTCCGTGGCGCAGGAATGGCAATATGGCGCGGCGGCAGCAGACTGGCGTCAAACGGCGCATCGTCTTCAAGGAATGCGTCGAGCGCCAGCGGCCGCATAGCGCTGGGCATATCGCGCGCGGGGGCGAGGCTGGGTTGCGCTGGAGCGGGTGTCGGGGGGGCAAACCGCTGCAGCACGGGAGCGGGAGTACGTTCGGTAGCAACTGACTCAGAGGAGGCATCATCAGCATCGACTGGGCCGGGACCATAGCCGATTGGGATCGGCGCGGGTCCGGCTGCGGTTGACGGAGCAAAGAGGGTCGGCGTCCCGAGCCGAGTAACTTCGGGGCCTTCGCGCGTCGGCTCTTCGTCGCTCGCCGCATCGGTTGGGGCTGCGACAGCGGGTGGAGCTGGTACCTGTGCCCGAGCGCGACGGCGACGCATCGATTCGGCCAGCCGGGCGGCAAGATCGGTCATGTCCAACGAGGCCGGGTTGGGGAGCTGCTCCGAGGTTTGAGCATCGGGTGCTGCGGCAGCAACATTGGACTCCTGGGGGGTCAGAGGTGTGATCGGCACGGTAAACGCCGGCACAGCAATTCCAGTCAGGGCTTCGGTAGCGGGGCGCACAAACAGTGGGCTGGCCTCAGGCGTATCGAATACTGAGGTTTGGAAGCCTGCCGCTTTGACGAAGTCTTGCGGCACATGGTCGCCCGCGGCGACAAGGCCGAAGATCTGGCGGGGGGCTTCGACCTGTGGCTCGGGCTGGGTCAAGCCGAACACCTGACGGCCATCGAGGTGCGCTCGATCGGCAGAAACGGGCTCGTTCGTTGCCAAGGGCAGTGGATTAAGCATCGCCGGAGCCGCAGGGGAGATTGGTGAGGTTGCGACCGGCGCAGGCTGTGACCAATCGAGCGGGGCGCTGGTGGTGGCAGCGGCCAATTCAGCAAGAGCTGGAGCGGCCTGCTGAACAGGATCGGCGGCAAGCGCCAACAGTGCGAGATCGAGCGGCTCAACCTCTGTGCGACCAGGCAGCGGGGCCAGCTCGGGCGGTACAAATTGTGGCTCTTCATGGATGATCGCCAGCGCGCGGCGGCGGTTGGCCAGCATGCCCGGTCCCATGGCTGGGGCGCGATCATCTTCGACCGCGTGGGCGCCGCCCAATTCATCGTGCGCCGAGAGCGGACGGCGTGCGGGGGCATCGGGATGGGCATCGCGCAAGCGGGTTCGCGGCGATTGGGTCATATCCTTGGCGCTGCGCTTGCGTTCGAATACTGCTGGTTCGGGTCGGGTCAGTCGGCGGGTCAACATGATCCCCAAGATCCCGCCCAGCGCGGCCATCGCCAGCGCCAACAAGATCCGCGCGGTTATGCCAAGCGGCGGCGCGGCAGCCGGAATGACCAGGTCGATATGGCTGCCCAGCATGAGTTCTTCGAGCAGCGAGGGCCGCACCGCAAGGCTGCCAAGCCCGAACAAAGCGCCGAACCACAGCGCTACAACCCCCGGGAACAGCGGGTTACTAGTGATCGATTTGGCATTGGCCGACTTGCGTTTCTGGTTAGCCACTTCGCGCAGAACCCCTGTACTCGCTCATGCCAACCCGCATTTCGCCGCTGTCAGGCAGCAGCAGAAACGCGGTTTTGCACCGCCGGAGCTAACAGGACTTGGTAAACAACGTGATAACGATGAACGTTGTGCGCCCAGTCATGATCGCTGCGAACATGCGCGAAACCCGCCTGCCGCATGGTGTCCCAGCCGGTTCGGTTCACCAGTAGGTTGGCCAGCGCAGTAGCGCAGGCAGCAGGATCGTCGGGCGCAAACAAAGTGCCGGTCTGGCCGTGCGTGATCAGTTCGCGATGGCCGCCGACGTTCGAGGCCGCGACCAGCTTGCCCTGCGCCATCGCCTCTAGCGGTTTGAGCGGCGTGACCAGATCGGTCAACCGGCTGCGTTTGCGTGGATAGGCCATCACATCCATCAGCGCATAATAGCGCTCAACTTGGCTATGCGGCACGCGCCCGACAAAGCAAATCGCGGCCGCTACCGGGCTGGCCTCGGCCTGTGCTTTGAGCGCGGCCTCCCGCGGCCCGCCGCCGACCAGCAGCAGCTTGGCAGCGGGGACGCGCGCAATCAGCGCGGGCATCGCAGCGATCAAATCGTCCAAGCCCTCGTAATCATAGAAACTTCCGATGAACCCAACCACCGGGCAGCCGGCCAGCCCCAGTTGAGCCGCCAGATCGGCATCGGGCACCGCGCCTCCATCAAACAGCGCCAGATCGACTCCATTGGGGCTGAGCGTAATTTTGCTGGGATCGGTGCCGCGCGCGACCAGATCGTCCTTTAGTCCCTGACAGATGGTGACCACGGCATCGGCCCCGGCGACGACGTTGTTTTCCAGCGCGCGGGTCAGGCGGTACTTGATATTGCCCTCGCTGCCAGTGCCGTTGGCAACCGCGGCATCTTCCCAAAAGGCGCGGATTTCATAGACCAGCGGCAGCCCCAGCCGCCGCGCCGCGATCAGCGCGGCCTTGCCGCACAGCGCGGGCGAATGCGCATGCAGTAGGTCAGGCCGCCAGTCTTGTGCCAACGCCACGATCGCATCGGCCAGCAGATTGATCTCGCGCCACTCGCGCAGGCCCGCCGGTCCGCCGGCTTGGCCGCGGGTACGGTGAAACGATATGCCGTCGATAACCTCGCGTTCCGGTCCATCTGCCAAGTGTCGCAATCCGGTAACTGCGCGCACTTCCAACCCTGCCGCCTGCTGCGCCTTGAGGATCGCGCGGGTGCGAAAGGTATAGCCGCTGTGCAGCGGCAACGAATGGTCAAGGACGTGCAGAACCCGGGTCATGAACGGTTCTACTAGGTCAAGACTGCTTAACGGCGCGTCAACTCCGCCGCGCTATGAGCGCTTTTGATGATCGACTTTTTCGCCCTGGCATTGTCGCACGGCCTGCTCGCGCTGGCTTGCTGGCGAATCCTGCGGCGCGGCGATCTCGACGCTGAAATTGCAACCAATCAGGCCTCAGCGCCAGCTGACCGATCGCCAGTCAAAGCCAAACCGGGGCTGCGCACCCATGCTTGATCTGGCGATTACCGGGTTCACCCTAGCGCTGCTCGCCCTGGGGTTTCGCCGCCCGTTCATCTGGGTGCTGGCCTATCTCTATATCGACATCCTCTCGCCGCAGAAGATCTCGTACCACTTACTCTCGTCGCTGCCGATTTCGCTGATCGCGTTTGTGCTGGCGTTTGGCGGATGGCTGCTGATCGATCCCAAGTTCGACAGCCGCTTTACGCTGCGCCAGGGATTGATCGCGGTGCTGTTGGTCTATTGCGGGATGACCACGCTCAGCGCCGATTTCCCCGTTCAGGCCATGGCCAAGTGGTCGTGGGTGTGGAAGGCGCTGGTGTTCGCGATTTTCTTGCCGCTGACGCTGCGCACGCGGCTACGGATTGAGGCGGCGGCG
>JAYTIS010000055.1:0-4861 GCA_043731725.1 Novosphingobium sp. | reverse complement strand
TGCTGCGCACCGGGTTCTTCGCCGGGCAATGGCCCCGGCGGCGGATGGTTTGGCTGGCCGGGGCGGGGCTAGGTCTAGGCGGCGCGGCGACGCTGGGCTTTGCGCTCTGGGCCGAGCGCAGCCACTATCCCGAAGTCGCGATGCATTTCGCGCTCAGCTACGCCCTCGCACTCCCGCACCTGGCTCTGGCGCTGGGCTACGCCGCGCTGCTGGTGCTCTTTTCCCCCTTCCCGCTTGCGGGAGGGGCCGGGGGTGGGCATGTGATCGATGCAACAGAAGCGCCCACCCCTAACCCCTCCCGCAAGCGGGCGGGGGATACAGCGATTCGCCGACTTTTTGGCGTCCTCACCCAGCAACTCGAAGCCGCCGGACGGATGGCGTTCAGCAACTACCTCGCCACCAGCTTGGTGATGAGCGCGCTGTGCAGCGGCTGGGGTCTGGGTCTGTTCAGCCAGTTCGGCGCGGCGCAGCGCTGGACCCTGGTGCTGCTGGTTTGGGCTATGATCCTGGCCTGGAGCCAGCCGTGGCTGGTGCGCTATCGCCAAGGCCCGCTGGAGTGGGCGTGGCGCAGTTTAACCGAGTGGCGGTGGCTGGCGTTTCGGCGGTGAAAAGTAGTTTGGCTACGATCGCGTTGCAGACAATATCTTCCGGGCCTAACTATCAGCAATGGACAATTTGCTCGGCAACTCTGACTCCCGAAACAAGGTTGGAGGTTTTCTATTCGGCTTCGCAGGAGTCGGATTTGCAGCCTCTCTAATCGTTGTGGAACGATGGGCGCGCGCCGCTCCAACAAAGCCAAATCCGGCCCTCGGGCAGCTTTTTCCCCACAACGAACATGGCTGGATTACCTACTTCACGGCATTTCAAGCGACCAGCAGTCACATGATGTTCTGGTGCACGTTCGTTTCGATTGCCCTCGCAATTGCAGCCCTGCCCAAGCAACTGGTGTCGGTTCGGCGCTGGGGACGCATGCCCGTAGCCGCAAGCTGGGAGAACGATGACAAGAAAGGATTGGCCAAGCGAAGCGCATTTGTCGGAGCATTGTTTGCGCCGTTTGTCTTCTTCGCGATCGGACCTGTAATCGTTACTGGGCTAAATAGCCACGGTATCGTGTTGAACTTGTAAGAACAGGACTCCTTCCAGAGAAATCAATCCCTACTTCTCAAACGGGTTCTTCGCACTCCGCAGCATCAGCCGCACCGGCACCGCGTCGAACCCGAGATCGCGGCGCAGGCTGTTGATCAGGTAACGTTCGTAGCTGGTCGGCAGCGAATCGAGCCGGGTGCCGAAGATCACGAACCCAGGCGGGCGGATTTTGGCTTGAGTGATATAGCGCAGCTTGATCCGCTTGCCGCCGGGTGCGGGCGGCGGATTGCGTTCCAGCGCATCGTCGAACCAACGGTTAAGCGCCGAGGTCGGGACGCGTTTGGACCATGAGGCGCGGATTTCGAACGCGGCCTTGAGCAGCGTGTCGAGCCCCTTGCCGGTCCGCGCCGAAACCGTCAGCACTGGCAGCCCTTTGACCTGCGCCAGTCCTTCGTCGAGCGCAAAGCGGATGCCGTTGAACAGGCCCGAGGCGTCTTCGGCGACGTCCCACTTGTTGATCGCGATGATCAGCGCGCGGCCTTCTTCGAGCACCAGTGAGGCGATCTTGAGGTCCTGATGTTCCAGCCCCCGTGTGGCATCGAGAAGCAGCACGACCACCTCGGCAAAATCGACCGCGTGGCGCGCATCGGCCACTGCCATCTTTTCCAGCTTGTCGACCACCAGCGCCTTCTTGCGCATACCGGCGGTGTCGATCAGCCGGACCACGCGGTCTTCATCAAGCTCGGGATCGTGCCAGACCCAATCGACTGCGATCGAATCGCGGGTGATCCCCGCCTCAGGCCCGGTCAGCAGCCGGTCTTCGCCCAGAAATGAATTGATCAGCGTCGATTTGCCGGCATTCGGCCGCCCGACGATGGCCAGCTTGAGCGGCGCGCGGTTCAGCGCCTCCTCGTCTTCCTCGTCAACTTCCAGCTCGGCAATTTCGTCGCGCTCGCGCTGCCCGGCATCGAGCAGTGGCAGCAGCGCCTCGAACAGATCGCCCAGCCCTTCGCCGTGCTCGGCTGAGAACGGCACCGGATCGCCCAACCCGAGCGAATAGGATTCGAACAAGCCGTGATCGCCCGAACGGCCCTCGGCCTTGTTGGCGACCAGCACCACCGGCACCGAGCTTTCACGCAAGTACCGCCCAATTTCCTCGTCCATCGGGGTCAGTCCGGCACGCGAATCGATCACGAACAGCGCCACATCGGCGCCGACCAGCGATGCCTCGGTCTGGGCGCGCATCCGCCCCGGCAAGGTGTTCTTGTCCTCGTCTTCCCACCCGGCGGTATCGACAATCGTGAAGTCCAGACCGAGCAGCGTGGCATCGCCCATCCGCCGGTCACGGGTCACCCCGGGCTGATCGTCGACCAGCGCGAGTTTTTTGCCGACCAGCCGGTTCCACAGCGTGCTTTTGCCAACGTTAGGCCGACCGATAATGATAACTTGGGGAAGCGCCATGCGCGCCCACTGGGCGCAGCGGCGGTTTTTTGCAAGGTGCTGCACACCACCGCCGTGCCGCAGCGCAGCCCGCGCAGCCAAATTGTTGACGCACTGTTAACCATAAATCGAAGGTCCGCGCTAACCACTGCTGCGCAACTTTGCTGTGATGGGGCTGCGGGGTTTCTTACTGATTTGGGGACTGATCGTGCTGGGCGCGGTGCCGCTCAGCGCGGCCATCGCGCTTGAGGATGATCGGGCGGTTACCGGCGGGGGCGGCGTGAACTTGCCGCCTTATCTGCAATGCGTGCCTTATGCCCGGGCGGTCAGCGGCATCCAGATCCGAGGCGACGCCTGGACCTGGTGGGGCCAGGCCGAAGGCCGCTATGCGCGCGGGTTTGCGCCCAAAGTCGGCGCGGTTATGGCAATGCGTCCGCACGGCAATTCGCACCTCGGCCATGTCGCCGCGGTCAGCCGGATCATCGATGATCGCACGATCCTGATCCGCCATGCCAACTGGAGCCCGATCAACGGCCGCCGCGGCCAGATCGAGGACAATGTCCGCGTGATCGACGTCTCACCCGCCAATGACTGGAGCGAAGTCCGCGTTTGGTACGCGCCGATCCAGGCGGTGGGCGGGTCAGTCTGGCCGGTGGAGGGGTTCATCTATCCGGGCAAGGCACCCAAGAACACTATGCTAACGGCCGCTGCAGCGGCGAAGTTTGCCGCCAAATACCATGATGCCCCGACCAAGTCTCGCTCGGCCAAAGCCGAGCTGGACCCGATCGGGGACATCATTGGCAGACGTATGGGCTGGTAAGACTGGTCCACGTCCAACCAGCCCAGGGCGCTGTCAAGGCTTAGAAGCGGAACCCGAGAACCGCGCGGAAACTGTTAAAATCATAACGGCTAAACTGCCGCGCATTGACGCCGCCAGCTAAGACGAACGGGTTGGTCGGGCCAGCTGTACCGTTGCCGATGGCGACATAGTACTTGTCGTCTTTGTAACGGTTGAACAGGTATTCCATACCGAGCGTAAATCCGCCGCCCAGCACCACTTCCGCGCCGGCCCCGGCTTGGAAACCCAAAACCATCTTGTCATCGTTCACCTCAGTGAAGCTGTTCGACGTATTGGTGGTGCTGAAAGCGTGATTGATCTTGGCATAGCTCGGACCGCCGGTCACATACAACAAGCCGCGATTGCCCGGTGCGTAGCCAACCCGGGCGCGCGCCGTGATCGCATAGTCGATCTCGCGGGAAAAACTATAGCCGGCCGGAGTGGAACTGAACGCGGTGGCCGAATCGTTGCCATTGCTCTTCGACCCTTCAACCATCACGCCCATGACGATGTCGCCGTACCGGGCATCATAACCAATGCGTGCAGCATATTCGAAAGCATCACGATCGGATGTGCAAGGCGTGGTGGTCTGTGAATTAAGTGTCGAACTGCCTCTGCAAAAGCCACCACTGAACGCGTTAGCGCCAGTCGAGGTGAGAACGGTGTTGTTGAAAACACCATCGCGGTTGGTATCGAACACTACGGTGTTTGCATCCTTGCCGTGAGGGGCGGCGAGGCCGCCGGAAACAGCAACATAGGGACCATTGTATTCGCCGGGAAACTGGTCAGCCAGTGCGGGCGAAGCAAGACCGGCGAAGGCGAGCGCCATCAAGGCGGGGTAAGTGCGGGGTTTCATAAGGACGTTCCGTTCGTTAGATATGGATCAGTATTTATCCTAACGAACCAAAACCCGCTTCCGATGCATCCCCACGTTAAATTTTGAATAAACTGTTGCAGAAGAGCAACATGGCCCGTTGGGAGTGCGTCAGAGCTTAGCCACGGGCGGGTTTTCGCCCAGGTCTTCGAACCAGGCTTCGACCGGGCCGTTGAGCTTGATGGTCAGCGGACGACCGTGACGGTCCATCGTTTTGCCGGCTTGCACCCGAACCCAGCCTTCGGGAATCGAATATTCCTCGATATCGCGACGCACCGATCCTTTGAAGCGGATCCCGACCCCACGTTGAAGCATCGCAGCATCGAAAAAGTCGCTGCTCGGGTGGACCGAAATGCGGGCCGGCGGCACATCGGGAGGGTCGGACGCGGCGGTGGTGGTCGCTAGCTCGGCTGGCGGGGGAGTATCTTCGCTCATGCCCCGGGCACTAGTGCGCTGTGCCATCTTGTCAATTCACCGCACGCGCTTTAAGGGCGCGCGTTCCACTCGATGAACGGCCCCTTAAGGGCCGCAGTCTGGCAGTGGGCGCGTAGCTCAGTGGTAGAGCACACCCTTCACACGGGTGGGGTCGCAGGTTCAATCCCTGCCGCGCCCACCACTTCCCC
>JAYTIS010000054.1:0-5000 GCA_043731725.1 Novosphingobium sp. | reverse complement strand
TATGTGCAGCGGCTTTACGCCAGCGCACAACGGCCCTCGCGCGCCGAGCTTTTTTCGCAGCGGTCGCGAATCGCGGCGCAAGTGACCATGGCCCGGCTGGTCCGCCCGCGCGACGACACCCGGTTTGCCGCCACCGTTCAGTTAGCGCTGAAGCAAATTAACGAGTCAGGAATCGCTTCATGACCACCACTACCACCATCATCAAGCGCCCCGATCAGTTCAGCCAAACCACAATCGACGATGAGATTGTGGTAATGAGCCTCGATAGTGGGACGTTCTTTTCGCTGTCTGGCACCGGCGGGACAATCTGGGAATTGCTTGATCTCCACTCGGAGCGGGCTGCACTGCTCACTGAATTGGCACGCGCCTATAACCAGGACGAAACAACGATCACCGCAGAACTCGACGAATTTGTGGCGGCGCTGGAACAGGCTGGACTTGTTGCCTGTAGCTGAGCCCCGGTGGTCGCGTGGACGCAATTGGGCCCGTACCTTGCGAGTGGCTGGCGTAGATGGGAAATCAGGAGTTTGTTGCAATGAGCACTGTCAAGATCGCCCCGCCTGCCTCTGCCCAAAATTGGGTAACGCCACAGCTCATCAAGCTTGGGCAAATTGGTGATGTCGCAGGTAATAACACCATCAATGCCAACGGGGTTGGTAACGTTCAAAAATCTTGAAGCTCCCTGACCTAGCCTTAATCTTTTAAATGCTCGCTTTCGTTCGGGGGGCCAGAGCCCGCATTGAAGGACTGAGTTATCGGGTTGGGAGCTCACTCGGATTGTTCGCCGGGCTGGCCGTACCGAGCTGGAATGACGGGAACCGCATAGCGTGGCAACTGCCGCGGGTCGGTCAGCTGCCGCCTCGGTCACAGCGCCAGCAGGCCACGAGATCGCTACGCACTCAGCCGGCGCTGCTCAGCGGCGGTGTGGCAGTCATGGTCCACGGTTGGATCGACAATTGCGCCGAGCTTGGCGCAGAACTGGGCTGCGACCCAGGCAATCAAGCGCTGATCTATGCACTTGCGGTGCGGCGTTGGGGTGACCGCGCTGATGAACGGGTCCAGGGCACTTATTGCTCCATCTATGATAATCCCGCCGCCTCGGGGCTGCGACTGGCCCGTTCGGCAGTCTCTGCGCCGCCGTTGTACTACATGGCCGACACCCAAAGCGTTGCAGCAGCTTCGGTCCCGCGCGTGCTTGAAGCCATGGGGCTACCCCGGGAATTAAACCGCCAGCGCATTGCTGACAGCATGTACTTCAACCTGACCGAGGAACAGAGTTACCTGAAGGGGTGCTACAAGGTTCCTTACGGGACAATCGTCCACGTCGGATCCCATTCGATGAGAAAGGTCAAATTTCACGATCCGCTAACTATTGCCCCGTTACCGAAAGCCAGCGCGGAAGACTATTTGGCCGAGGTAGATCGGTTGCTGACCGAGGCAAGCCAGCTCTATTTTGCCAGCGCTGACAATCCCGGAATTCTGCTGACCGGTGGGCTCGACAGTTCCAATATTGCTGCACGCATATTGCGCACCCTGCCGTGCGAGCGCCGACTCAAATCCTTCACCTACGTACCACTTGAAGGGCATGGCCAACCGCCAATTCGGGGCGGCCTGGTCGATGAAGGCCCAGCGGTGCGCGCGTTTGCTGCAATGCATCCGCAAATCGAGCCGTATTTTGTCGACAACCACGAATTCGAATTCGATCACCGATTAGAAGATATGTACCTTGCTATGGGTACTGGCTCGGTCAATCTTGCGGTACTTTTCCGGTTCCACGGCATCTACGTCGCCGCACGCGCTCAGGGGTGTGACATGATCCTGTCAGCCGACTACGGCAACTCGACGTTCAGCTCTTCCGGCAGTTGGGGACACGCCGAATACCTACGCCGCGGCCAGTGGGGGCAACTATGGCAAGCCTTGCGCAAGGATCGACATCATCCCGGATCGCTCGCGTGGCGCTTCCTCGCGCACGCGGTGGTGCCGCAACTGCCTGATTTTCTGTGGCGGGCGGCGATGCGTCTGCGCGGCAACGATACCCAGCCCATCAACTTGGCGATCAGCGCGCTGCGTCCCCAAGCACTTGCTGAATTTGATGTCGAGGGCCGCGCGGCGCGGGCTGGCACCAGATATGTTCGGCCGCTGAGCGGCTGGCGCAAAGACCTGGTGCAAGACAATTTCGGGCGCGGCGACGTCGAGGGATCGGACATGATCCAAGGCTTCGAACAATTGTACGAAGTTTCTGTGCGCGATCCGGCCACTTACCGCCCCTTGGTCGATTTCTGCTTGGGCTTGCCGACCTCGATGTTCTTGCGTGATGGAGAAACGCGCTGGCTGGCGCGGCAACTGGGCCGTGGATTGATGCCCGAGGCCCAGCGCACGATGACCGGGCATGGCCAGCACAATTCCGATTGGCACAAACGGCTGACCCCACGAATCGAGGACATGCGGCGCGAGGTGGCGGCGATCAGATCCGACCCGATCCTAGGCGCAATGATCGACACCGATCTGCTCGCACAAAACTTGGATACCTGGCCGGCTGCCCAATCGGTAGCTGATGAGGTCTTCTATCCGCACGCCTTCCGGCTGCCGCGCGCGATTGCGATGGGCCGCTACATCCGGTTCATGACCAATCGTAACACGCCGTAGTGGCCCCGCCGGACCTAACTGCTAGGATCGCGCCATGAGCCTTGCGCAGCTGGCCACCCTTCGCCCGATTTATCGCACTCTGCTGTCCAACGCGGCGCAGCGGCGGCGCTTGGTGTTAGTGTTCGGGCTAATGGCCATGGCCTCGACTACCGAAGGTATCGGGCTTGTGCTGGCAGTACCAATGGTCAGCGTAGTGAGCGGCAGCGCAGGCGGCGTGTCAATGCGGCAGTATCTACCCGCCGCGTTCAGTGGATCATTAAGCCTGGGGGAGCTGCTGGGCGCATTCTTCGTACTGGTGACGCTCCGTTCGTTGCTGGTGATGGCGCGCACGGTGGTCTCGCTCCAGCTACAGGTCGAAGTGGTTGACGCATTGCGAACGCGAGCCTGGCGCGCTTTGCTGGCGGCGGATTGGAAGATGCTGGCACGCCAACGTCGCAGTGCTCACGCTAGTCTGCTGATCAGCGATATCGACCGCGCTGGATACGCGGTGCAACAGGCGCTGGTCGTCATTGCAATCGCGTTCACCCTGGGCGCGCTAAGATTGGCCGCATTGGTGCTGTCACCCCGCATTGCGTCCGGCGCGGGGCTCGCAGGGACACTGGTGTTGCTCGGCTTTGGCCAGCTGCGCCGCCGTGCGCGGAACCTGGGGGGGGAACTGGGGCAAGCCTACGCTGCGGTTCATGGTGCGCTGGGCGAGGGGTTGGGCACACTGCGCGAGATCAAGAGCCTTGGCAGCGAAACGCGTGCAGCAGATCTGGCCGAGCAGGGCTTTGCCCAAGTGCGCCGCTCGCAGCTCGCCTTCGCGCGCGCTCAAGGACTGGGCCAGGTTGTGTTGCAAGTGGGCGGTGCGCTGGCCTTGTCCGGGCTGATCTGGTTAGCGGTGGGGCGCTGGGCGGTACCGGCCGCGCTGCTGCTGCCCCTGATCGCGGTATTCGTGCGCGCGGTGCCTTTGCTTGGGGCCCTGCAGGACGCGTGGCTGCAGTGGGCGCACGCCCGTCCCGCCATCACCGCGACGCTGGAGCTGATCGATAGGGCCGAAGCGGCGCGCGAGCCGGTCGATACGGCGGCAACCGCGCCCACCCTTGCGCACGAGTTACGCCTGAGCGGTGCCGGGGTGCAGTTTGCGGGAGCCGAGCGCGCCGCGCTGGACTCGATCGATCTGGTCATTCAGGCAAAACAGATGATCGCTTTGCTCGGACCATCCGGTTCGGGGAAAAGCACGCTAGCCGATCTGCTCGGTGGGTTGATCTCCCCCGATACGGGTACGCTGTCGATCGACGGAGCGGTGCTCGATGCCGGAGTACGCCGGGCCTGGCGCGAGCAGGTGGCCTATGTCCATCAAGAGCCCGTGCTGCTCGCCGCCAGCCTGCGCGACAATCTGCGCTGGGCAGCGCCTGCAGCGAGTGAAGCTGAACTTGAGACGGCGCTGCACGCGGCTGCCGCCGAGTTCGCTTTCGCACTGCCGCAAGGGCTGGATACCCTGCTTGGCGATGGCGGGCGTAGGCTATCCGGCGGCGAGCGTCAGCGCTTGATGCTGGCCCGCGCATTGCTACGCCGACCCGCGCTGCTGATCCTCGATGAGGCAACCAGCGCACTCGATCCGGCCAACGAGGCGCTGATTGTGCACGCGCTAGAACGGCTCAAAGGCACGCTCACGGTGCTGTTGATTGCGCATCGCGGCGCACTAAGCGCGCTTGCCGACCGGACTTACCGGCTGGAGGACGGGCATTTACTCAGCTGAGTGCTGCGGCGTAAACCTCGGCCAGGTGGTGCGGGGCCTGCGCCTCGGCCCACTGGTACGCGCGCGGATCATCAACGTCGAGCCACCACGCCCCGCCAATCTCCCATGTCGCCGCGCGGCCGGCATCAGCCAACCGCTGCATCCCTTCGGACAGGCTGCCCCCCTGACCCGCTGCAATCGAGCCGCGGATCGCTGCGGCCAGTTCAGGGGTGCACAGAAACGCGCCGCAATCGACCGCGTCGTAGGCCGGGATGGTCTTGCCGATCGCGCGGATGAAGCCGCGCTCATTTCGTTCGACCCAAGTCGCGTCATCGGGATCGATCAACGGATCAGTGATGCGCGAATCGACTGCCAAGGTCACGCCGCGATCCGCCCCGTCCTGGCGCGCCAGTCCGCTTAGAATCGGCGCTGAGAAGATATGATCGGACATCATCAGCAGATAATTGCCCGCGATCCGCTCGGCTCCGGCGATTACCGACCAGCCGTTGGGTTTCGACCAGTTATCAACCCGCGCTGGTTCGACTGAAATCCCAGCGCGCGCAGCCAGTGCCGGCAGCCCCGCTTCGAGGCGGTCGGCTTCATGCCCGGTCACCACCACCACGCGCGCTGCGCC
>JAYTIS010000053.1:0-5979 GCA_043731725.1 Novosphingobium sp. | reverse complement strand
GTGATCGTCGATATCGATCAGAAATCGCTTGAAGAGCTTAACGACGAAGCTGGCAATTGGCCGTGGCCGCGCTCGGTCCATGGCGAAATGATCGAGCAGATCGCCCGCCAGCACCCGCAAGCGATCGCCTTTGATATCCTGTTCAACGAGCCCGATGTTTTCCGGCCCGAGCACGATCAAGCTTTTGCCCAAGCCGTTGCGGACCATCCCGAAGTCTGGCTGGCGATGACGCTTAACAATGACGGGGCGGGGGCGGTGGTCAGTGAGCTACCGCCCGCAGTCGGCGCGATACCGCTGGGCCGCCCTGCCCCCGGCGCGCGCGCACCGATCATGCTGCCGCTGGTGGTCGCGCAATTTCCCCAGGCGATGCGCGGCGGATTGATCAATTTCACCCCGGACAGCGACGGGGTGGGCCGCCATCACGCCTTGTATGGAGACCGCAGCGGGTGGCGTTTCCCCTCGCTGGCGGCGCGGATCACCGCAGCGGCGCAGCGCCCGCTGCCCCAGTCCGGCCGCATGCTGCTCAACTGGCGCAGTGGCTGGCGGCACATCTCATTTTCCGATCTCTACCACGATGGCCTGCGCGAACATCCGCAGCGCGCAGCCGACGAATTCAAGGGCAAAATCGTAATTGTCGGCACTTCTGCGCCCGGCCTGACAGATTTCCGGGTCACGCCATTGGACAGCACCTATCCAGGCGTCGAAATCCTCGCCACCGCGCTCGACAATCTGGCGCGCGGCGATTGGCTGCGTGAGATCCAGCGCCCGGCCATGGCGCCGCTCGCGCTGGCGCTAGTCGGGCTGTTGGCTTTCGGCTTTGCCCGCAACATCGGCGCGCAGCGCTTGCTGATCGCGATGTTCGGGCTGACCATCGTGGTAATCGGTGCCAGCTGGCTGTTGTTGACGAGTGGCACCTTTGTGCCGGTGTTCGGGGCGCTGACCTTCGGATGGACCTATTACTTAGTAGCTACGGGGATCGCTTATATCGAGGAGCGCGCCCGACGGCTGCGCACGGCCAGCATGTTCATGCGTTTTCTCGATCCACGGGTTGTCACCGAATTGATCGACCGGGGAGAGATCGACTATCGCAAGGCGGCCGAGGCGCGTTCGGTCAGCGTGCTGTTCTCCGATATCCGCGGCTTCACCGCACTGTCCGAAGTGACCGCGCCTGAGGCCGTCGTGACACTGCTCAATGCATATTTCTCGCGCCAGGCCGGGGTAATCTTCGCGCATGCCGGTACGCTAGATAAATTCATTGGCGATGCGATTATGGCTTTCTGGGGCGCGCCGGTTTCGCACCCCGACCATGCGGCCCGGGCGGTGGCGGCGGCGCTCGATCTGTCAGCCGCGCTCGAAGAGATGCGCGGCGAGCTGGGCGAACTTGGCACCGGGCTGGAAATCGGTATCGGCATCCACAGCGGCAGCGCCGTGGTCGGGTTCATCGGCTCAAACGACCGGCTCGACTATACGGCAATTGGCGATACCGTGAACCTGGCCAGTCGGGTCGAAGGGCTGACCAAGGGAATCGCGCGGGTGCTGGTGACTCAGGCCACCCGCGACGCCGCAGGCGACCTATTTGAGTGGCGCGATTGCGGACTACATCCGGTCAAGGGCCGCGAGTTTGGCGTTCGCCTGTTTGAACCTTCGCGCAAAGCTGATAGTTGTTGATGCAAGGTCTGCGCCTTGGTGGAAGGAGGACGGTTGCCATGCATTGCGCGCGCGTTGCTGTGTTCGCCGCCGGGTTGCTGATTGGGTCCGCCGCACTCGCCAGTGAACGCGGTTTGCTGCTCCGCGCCAGTGACCTGCTTGCCGAACCGTTCATCGACGCCGAAAAGCTTGGGCCGCTCACCCCCAATCAAGCGGTGACGATCGTCGAGCGTCGCGGCGGCTGGGTTGCAGTGGAGGTCGGGGGGCGGCGCGGGTGGGTGAGATTGCTCAACCTGCGGCTCGAACCCGCAGCACAGCCCGTCGCCGGGCGTCCGACTGCGGCGCTGCGCACCGGCAGCACCGGCCGCACGGTCGCTACCGGGGTCAAGGGCCTTGACGAGGCGGACATTCGTAGCGCTGCGCTCGATCGTGGTCAGCTCGCCCAGCTTGAATTGCTGGGAGTTGGTGACGATGCCGCGAAACAATACGCCAGCCAGAACAAGCTCAAAGAGAGCACGATCGCCTATCTCAAACCGAGCAAGGCACCATGATCCGCCCGGCCCGCCTACTGTGGTGCCTTCTGGGTGTCACCGCGCTAGTACCAGTGCCGGCAGCGGCGCAATTCGGCTCGATTGGTGGCATCATCAACAGAGCCCAAAGCGCGCAGCGGATCGGCGAAGGCCTGCGCAAGATAAGCGAGCCGGAGGAGATCAAGATCGGCGGAGATCTGGCCGCCATGCTGCTCGGCGCCGCGCCGCTGATCGCGGACCCGGCCAAGCAGCACTATATCAACACGCTTGGCCGCTGGCTCGCGCTGCACAGCGAACGACCAGGACTGCCGTGGAAATTCGGGATTATCGACAGCGAAGATTTCAACGCCTTTTCGACCCCTGGTGGCTATGTCTTGGTGACACGCGGCCTGTTTGATCGGATGCGCACCGAATCCGAGCTGGCGGGCGTCCTCGCGCATGAGATCGGGCATGTCGCGCGCAAGCATCACCTCGCGGCGCTGCAAAAGAACCTGCGCAATCAATCGTTGAGCGAAATGCGGGGCTATTTCAGCATCAGCACCGGCAGCAGCATCGGCGACCAATTCGGCAGGGCGCTGCTCAGCGCCGGCAAGGACCTCTATGCTCGCGGGCTGGATAAGGAAGATGAATACGAGGCGGACCGGATCGGCGTCGTCATCGCGGCGCGTTCGGGCTATTCGCCGTGGGGGCTGGCGGGCGTGCTCCAAACCCTGACGGCGACCACTGACGAGAGCAAATACGGACTGCACAACCGCACGCACCCGCTTCCACTTGATCGCTTGGCCCGGCTCGACGCGGCGATGGGCAAGCGCTTCGATACCATGCCGGGCTTGGTCGATGACCTGCCCGGCTTTGTTGCACTGCGCCGACCGCCAACACCCTTAACGGCGCCATCTGGGCCAAAGCGTGGCCCCGCAAAGCCGGGACGGCGACGCCCCTGATGGCCAAGCAAGGGGGGCTGGCTGGAAA
Organism: Novosphingobium sp.; assembly: GCA_043731725.1. Classification (GTDB taxonomy): domain Bacteria; phylum Pseudomonadota; class Alphaproteobacteria; order Sphingomonadales; family Sphingomonadaceae; genus Novosphingobium. Next base: position 2,833 of record JAYTIS010000053.1, on the reverse strand, counting down.
CCGCGCGCCGGTGCTGGCGGGACTGGTGCTGGTAGCGCTGGTTGCCGTTCTACAAGTGCTGCGCCCGCCCGCGCTCGACCGGCTTGGCCTGCTGCTGTTCGACAGTTATGAACGCGCCGCGCCGCGCGCTTACGAGGATGCGCCGGTGCGGGTGATCGACATCGACGACGAGAGCATTCGCCGGCTGGGCCAATGGCCGTGGCCGCGCAGCGACATTGCCCGGCTGACTGACCGGCTCGGCCAGGCCGGCGCGTCGGTGGTGGCGTTCGATATCGTGTTTTCCGAACCCGATCGCACCTCGCCTGCAATGATCGCCGATCAACTCGTCCGCGGCGGCGCGGGGCGTCAAGTGATCGACACGCTGCGCCGCTTGCCCGACCATGACACGGCCCTGGCGCAAAGCTTTGCCGCGACCCCGGCGGTGCTCGGCTATTTCCTCGTCAACGATCACGCCGGGCCGCAGGTCGCGGTCAAAGCCGGGTTCGCGGTTGGCGGATCGCCGCCCGGCGCAGCAGTGCCTACGTTCCAGCGGGGTATCGAATCGCTGCCAGTGCTGAGCAAGCAAGCCGCCGGCAGCGGATCGGTCAGTCTGGCGCCCGACAGCGACGGGATCTTGCGCTCGGTCCCATTGCTCGCGCGCCAGGGCGAGCAATTGCTGCCCTCGCTGTCGCTCGAGGCATTGCGTGTGGCGCAGGGGGCCGGATCGATCCTGATCCGGAGCAGTGATGCCAGTGGTGAAATGGGCGGTGAGCCGGGGCGGGTGGTGGCGATCAAAGTCGGCCAGTTCGAAATCCCGACTACGGCTGCGGGCGGCCTGTGGCTGCATTACACCAAGCCAGTCGCAGCGCGCACGATCCCGGCGTGGAAGATAATCGAGGGAGCGGTTTCACCGGCCGAACTCGAACAGGCGGTATCGGGCCGGATCGTATTTGTCGGCGCGGGCGCGATCGGTCTGCGCGATCTGATCTCGACCCCACTGCGCGACAAAGAGCTGGGCGTGATGGCGCACGCACAGGCGGTCGAACAAGTGATCCTAGGACGCTACCTGCTGCAACCCGATTGGGGCCCCGGGCTCGAACTAACGTTGATCTTGATGCTCGGTCTGGGCCTCGCGCTGCTGCTGCCCCGACTTGGCGCATCGCGAGGGGCGTTGATCGTGTTTGGCTCGGTCGCGCTGGTGGTTGGGGGAAGCTGGCTGGCGTTCACCCGGCGCGGCTTTCTGCTGGATCCGACTTACCCCGTTCTCGCCCTGGTGCTGGTCTATTCTGCGCAGACCGTACTAGTATTCTACCGCGAGGAGCGCCGCCGTGCTTATATCCACTCGGCTTTCGACCGCTATCTTTCGCCTGAAATGGTCCGGCAAATTGCCGCCAATCCCGACCGGCTCGAACTGGGCGGCGAAGAGCGTGAGATGACCGTGCTGTTTGCCGATGTACGCAATTTCTCTGGCATTTCCGAGCATCTCGCGCCGAAGCAATTGATCGGTTTCCTGATCGCGCTGTTAACCCCGCTGTGCGACGTGCTGCTGGTGCGCAAAGCGACGATCGACAAATTTATCGGCGATGCCATCGTCGCTTTTTGGAACGCCCCGCTCGACGACCCCGACCAGCACCGCAATGCCGCGCGCGCGACCCTGGAGATGATCCGCAAGCTGGACGCGCTCAATGCCGGGGATGGACGCGATCCGGCTATCACTTGGCCCGGGCCGGTCAAGATCGGGATCGGGCTTAACTGCGGGCTGTGCTGCGTCGGCAATATGGGTTCAGCCCAGCGGCTGTCTTATTCGCTGATCGGCGATACCGTGAACCTCGCCTCGCGGATCGAAGGTCTGACCAAATTCTACGGCGTGTCGATCGCTATTGGCAGCGCATTGCGGGACCATCTGAGCGACTTTGCGGTGCTTGAACTCGACCGGGTCAAGGTCATCGGCCGCGACACGCCCGAGCGGGTTTTTGCGCTGCTGGGCGACGAAGCGTTTGCCAAAAGCGCGGCATTTACCGCCATCCGCGAACAGCATGAAGCGATGCTGGCGGCCTATCGCAGCGGCGACTGGAGCGGCGCCGGCGGACATCTGCCCTCCCTGATCGGGCAAGCCGACAGCTTCGGCCTCACCCAGTTTTATGCGCTCTACGCTGAACGGATTGAAACGCTAAGCGGGAGCCCGCCGCCGCTTGGCTGGGATGGCGTGCACGAAGCACGTAGCAAATAGCGTTCAGCGACTGTGCGCCGGGTCACTAACCCCCAGGTTTGATTTGCGGGTTTCTGGGCGCCGGGCTAACTTGGGGCTTTCCATTCCCACCTCCGATGAAGCCGGGCAATACTGCGGGCAGAACTTTGAGCAGTCCGCCGAGGACACCTCCCCCACCACTCGTGCGCGCCGGAAAGACCTGATCTTCCAGCAGCGCAAGCCCGGAAGGAGAAAGGCGAAACGGACCGATCGGCGCGGCGCCTTCGCGAGGCACGAATGCAGCTTGCATCGGTTCGGTCAACTCCACAGTGACCCCGCCCGAGCTGACCGATGCTGCGCCCACGTCGGCTCCGGCTTCGGTCCGTCGACCCGGGCCGCGCAGCACCACCAGCGTGGCGTTACGATTGTCTGCCTTGGCTTGCTTAACTTCGCGGATTTCGCCCCGCGCGATCTGGGCCGCGCCCTCGCCAACCACGCCTTCAAGTACGGTGCCGCGGATACCGATGGTTGCCACTGGTGAAGAGACTGTCGTATTGTTGGCGCGATTGGATTGGCCCGACATAAATCGAAACGCTCCGCGCGCCACACTTGCGCCCGAACTGCGCCCGCGCGCCGGATCATAAACAAACCGGTCGATCCGCAGTA
>JAYTIS010000052.1:0-2480 GCA_043731725.1 Novosphingobium sp. | reverse complement strand
TGGTGCCCAGAAGAGGACTCGAACCTCCACGCCCTTGCGAGCGCCAGCACCTGAAGCTGGTGCGTCTACCAATTCCGCCATCTGGGCACGGGTGGCATGCCGCGAGACTGCGCTATGCCGGGTAGGAGCGCGCCACTAGCTGGGGGGGCGGCTGCTTGTCAACCGATGGTTCGCGTGGCACGCGCGGTTTTTGTGACGAGGTGATCAGCACGTGAACGGGTCGGCTAGGGCAGTGCGCGTAGCAGCGGCGAGGCTCGGGCAGTGGCGCTTTGGCCGCGCGCTGTGGCTGATCGCTGGGGCCGCCTTTGCGCTGCGGCTGGTGGTGCGCTGGCAGCACGGAACGGCCAACTACTGGGCCGAGGGTTATGGCTTTTTTTTCGATATTGCCAGAAACTTGGCGCAGGGCCGCGGGTACGAGCTGGTCGCGGGAAAGCTGACCGCGTTTCGTGTGCCCGGCTATCCGTTGTTCCTGCTCGCGATAACCGGCGGGGAATGGCACCCGTGGGCGATCGTGATGGCGCAGGCGCTGATCGGGGCACTGACGGTGGTGGCCACCGGGCTGATCGGTCGCGCGCTGTTCGGGCGCGGAGCAGGGCTGATCGCCGCCGCTGGCTGTGCGGTTTATCCTTATTACCTGATTCACGATACCGCGCTGCAGGAGACCGCGCTGGTTACGTGCCTGACGGCCTGGGCGACATTCCTGCTGCTGCGGCTGGCGCAAAAGGGCACACTGTGGCTTGCGCTATTGGCTGGGGCAATGCTGGCAGCAGCAGTGCTGACCCGCGAGACCATCTTACCGTTTGCCCTGTGCGCCCCGCTGTGGGCCAGTTGGCGAGTCGCAGCGAAGAACGGAGCGGTGCATGGGCTAATAGCGGGCGCAAGCCTGCTAGCGACGCTGGCGGCCGGTCTCACGCCGTGGCTGCTGCATACACACCGGGAGTTCGGTCAATATGTACTCGGTACCCAATTTGGCGCGGCGCTCTATGCCGGGAGCGATCCGCTGTTGTTTAAAGTTTACCCTGACGGTTCAGTGGATGATAGCCGCGACCTGATCTTTATCGCGATCAGCCCGCTCGATAACGCCACGCTGGCCGCAGCCGAAACGCGCCCGCTGGTCCGCGATCACTGGCTGCGTGACCGCGCGATCGAACGGATTGAGGCAGATCCGGTGGGCTTTGCCGGACGGTTCGGGCGAAAGGTGTGGATCGCGTTCCGCCCGCTGCCCAGCCCGCTGCACGGCACCTTGTCCAACATCACTTATGCACTCGTTTGGATGCCGCTACTGCTGCTCGGGCTGACCGGACTGTGGCAAAGCCGCGCGCAGTGGCGCCGGGATACGCTGATCTACACGCAGTTCTCAGCCTTTGCCGGGATCAGCGGGATGCTGTGGGCGCAGACCGCGCACCGGGTGTTCCTCGATCTCTACCTCATGGTCTACGCCGCCGGGCTGATCAGTGGCTGGCTTGGAATTCGCCCGTTGCAGCCGCCCGCCGACTTGTGCCAAGGCACCGCCCAAGACGAACCTAGCTGACGGGATAGACATGGCGCAGGATCTTGCAGACAAGCTGGTGGTGGTGATGGGCGGCAGCGGATTTGTCGGCCGTCATCTGGCGCAGGAACTGCTCAACCGGGGTGCGCGATTGCGCGTGGTAAGCCGCCGACCCGGACGCGCGGCTGGGCTTAAACCGCTGGCCAACTTGGGCCAGGTCCAGCTGGTGCGCGCCGATCTGACCCGCAGCGACAGCCTGACGCAGGTGCTTGCCGGGGCCGACGCGGTGGTCAATCTGGCGGGAACCTTTGCGGGCGACCTCGATGCCGTGATGGGCCGCGGCGCGGGCGCGCTGGCGCAGGCGGGCTCCGCAGCGGGTGTCAGCGCGTTCGTCCATGTCTCGGCCATCGGCGCCGATGCGGAGGGCGAGACGCAATATGCCCGCGCGAAAGCAGCGGGCGAAGCCGTGGTGCTGACGGCGTTCCCCACTGCGACGATTATGCGCCCATCGGTGCTGTTCGGGCCTGACGATCAGTTCATCAATATGTTTGCCGGGCTCAGCGCGAGCCTGCCGGTGCTGCCGGTGTTCGGCAGTTCGGCCAAATTGCAGCCGCTGTTCGTCGACGATCTGGCATTGGCGATCTGCGCGGTGCTGGAAAATCCGGCCGCACATGGCGGCAAGATCTTTGAACTTGGCGGGCCCGAGGTGGTGACCATGGGTGAGCTCAACCGCCGCGTGGCGCAAGCTGCCGGGCGCGCGCCCTTGTTCGCCGAACTGCCCGATCTGGCCTCAGCGGCGTTCGCCACGCTGACCGGCTGGTTGCCGTACGCACCGCTCAGCCGTCAGCAATGGAAGCTGCTCAAGGCCGGCAATGTCACGTCGGGGCAGTTACCCGGCTGCCCAGCACTGGGCATAGTGCCGCGGCCCATGGGATTGTTTCTGGATCGGTGGCTGGTCCGCTTTCACAGACACGGCCGGTTTGACAAGCAG
>JAYTIS010000051.1:0-1569 GCA_043731725.1 Novosphingobium sp. | reverse complement strand
GGACCGACAGCGTGGGCTGGGCGACGAGTCCTTCGGCATCAAGACCGTAGCTGAACGTCTCGGGTGAGCCCGAACAGCGCAGCGCCTCGATCCCGCTTTGGGTGCGAACCATCACTCCGTCTTCGCTAGCCGAAACGATTTCCGCGGCAACCTGCTGCATCTTTCCAGTTTCGCGGTTGGTCCGGTTGAGCAAGATCTTTTTGCCGCGAGCGGCGCGCATCAGCGCGCTGGGCGAAAGCAGCGCGGCATCGCGGTTCTTTTCGATGATCCCGCTGGGCAGGCCAGTAACGATCGCGCTTTCGGTCATGATCCCGTCAACCACGCCGACAAAGCGGATCCGGCTGCGACCGGCGGGGATCGAGATGGTGCGGGTTTCGGTCACCACTGCAAAACCACCGAGCGAGCCAAGTTCCAGATTGCCGCCATTCCGCCCTGGATCGCGGTAAATCGTCACCGCAATGTCGCTTGGCTCGCTCGCCGTCACATCACCGGCACAAGCCGGTAACGCGGGACCTAGGGCCAGCAACAGCAGCAAGAGCCAGCGCAAGGCCGTGCTTCTCAGTACTTCGAATCGAAGGTGGCAGAGACCACGGTTTTACCGTTCGCCGGAACCGTGACGTTCCAGGCGACGCTATCGGCATCGCGGCGTTCGCTCTTGATGCCTTCCTGGGCGACCTTGGTGTCGCCCCACAGGCCGCCTTGGATGATCAGCACAGTCACGGGCTTGGGCAAGGCGTTGGTCACTGTGTAGCTCATCTGGGTCTTCCAGCGGCGGTCGTTGATTTTGGTGCGCGCTTCGACCACCGGCTTGACCTTGACGTCGAAGGCATCGCCAGTGCTGATCGCCAGCTTCGATCCCATCGGAGTGTGGCCAATCGCGTGCTCGCCGATGAACTGCGCCTGCCCGTGCGAATCCTTGAGATAGAACCGCACCACGCCAGCGGGGAGTTGATCGCCAAGTCCGCCCTGGGCGGAGTTGCTGAAGCTGTACATCGTCGCCGCGCTGATCGGCGTTTCCGAAGTTTGCAGCCAGCCGAGCCGTAGCTGGTAGCCGTGCTGGGCCGGAGCGCCGTGCACGTCGAGGAAGCTGACCTGCTTGGTCTGGAGGTTGGCAATCGTCGTCCGAACGCCCAACGGGTAGAGGTAATAGTCGCCCAGCCGTTCGCGGGTGCCGCTCTCTGTCCCGGCTTCGACCATGGTATCATCGCCGCCCTGATAGCCACCGCGGTACCCGCCGCCATTGTTGTAGCCCTGGTTCAGCATGTGCGGGCTGCCAGCGACCAGAACTGTGCGGGCGTTGTTGTAAGTCGTGCCCGAATTGTTGGTCAGCGTGACCCAGCCCTGGACGTCGATCGTGCCCTTGCCCTCATCGTACAGCGCCACATAATCGGCGCGCCAGCCAAGCCCGGGGGTGAGATAGCGCAATGCCACCTCACGCGTTCCGGCCTTGGCCTGGACCGTGACCGAGAGCGTCGGATCGGCGCGCATGTTGGGCGGGATGTGATCAAAGATCACGCGCACCGGCAGGCCGTCATCGCGCAGCACTTCGATGCGGTTGCCGATCTGCAG
>JAYTIS010000050.1:0-5161 GCA_043731725.1 Novosphingobium sp. | reverse complement strand
CTACTTACATTCATGCAAGCAGTAACCAAAATCGACCAGTCGCTTGCCAAGCGGGCGTATGCGCCGCTAACGCGCAGCAATGTCCTCTACTGCGCGCACGCTTTATCAAAAAATCTGGGATGCTCACGTGGTTGAGCGTCGCGACGATGACACGTGCTTGATCTATATCGATCGCCATCTGGTCCATGAAGTGACCAGCCCGCAAGCCTTTGAGGGGTTGCGGCTGAGTGGGCGCACCGTGCGCCGCCCCGATCTGACCCTGGCGGTGCCTGATCACAACCTGCCGACGACCGCGCGGCGCGATGCCGCCGGGCAACGGATCCCGATTGCCGATGCCGAAAGCGCGCAGCAACTGGCCGCGCTGGAGCGGAATGCCCCAGAATTCGGCATCCGGTTGATCGGCGATTCCGACGCCGAGCAAGGGATCGTCCACGTCGTCGGGCCTGAGCAGGGCTTTTCGTTGCCTGGTGCCACCATCGTCTGCGGGGATAGCCACACCGCTTGCCATGGCGGGCTGGGTGCATTGGCATTCGGGATCGGTACCAGCGAGGTTGAGCATGTTTTGGCTACGCAAACGCTCCTCTTAAAGCAATCCAAGGCTATGGAAGTGCGGGTTGAGGGCCAGCTTGGCCCGGGAATCACGGCCAAAGACGTGGTGCTGCATATCACCGGCCTGCTCGGTGCGGCAGGCGGCACTGGCTATGTGATCGAATACACCGGTAGTGCGATCCGCGACCTGAGCGTCGAAGGGCGGCTAACTGTATCCAACATGGCGATCGAGCACGGCGCCCGCGCCGGACTGATCGCGCCCGATGCCAAGACTTTTGCTTACGTGAAGGGCCGGCCCTATGCGCCAAAAGGCACAGACTGGGACGCGGCGGTGGTCTGGTGGACTAGCCTCGCCACCGATCCAGGCGCGGTTTACGACAAGGTCGTGGTGATCGACGCGACTGAGATCGCACCCTCGGTGACCTGGGGCACCAGCCCCGAAGATGTCGTCCCAATCTCCGGCAGCGTGCCGGACCCCGCCAGTTTTACCGATCCGTCCAAGCAATTGGCGGCGCAGAAATCGCTCGACTATATGGGGCTGACCGCTGGGCAACCAATGACCGAAGTCGAGGTCCAGAACGTGTTTATCGGCAGTTGCACCAACAGCCGGATCGAAGACTTGCGCGCTGCGGCTGCAGTGCTCAACGGCCGGACCAAGGCCGCGAACGTCAAGTGGGCGATCGTCGTGCCGGGCTCGGGTTTGGTCAAACGTCAAGCCGAAGCCGAAGGGCTCGATAAGATCTTTATCGCCGCCGGGCTCGAATGGCGCGAACCCGGCTGCTCGGCCTGCTTGGGCATGAACCCCGACAAGGTCCCCCCGGGCGAACGCTGCGCCTCCACTTCCAACCGCAATTTCGTCGGCCGGCAAGGCCCCGGTGCACGCACCCACCTGATGTCGCCCGCGATGGCGGCGGCGGCGGCTGTGACCGGGCGCTTGACCGACGTTCGGGAACTGACCGCGATCTGACCTGCTGCCCAGGCTTATTTGCCCCGCGATCATCCTTTTCCTGCCCTCATGCGTAACTGCCGTAAGCCGCAGTGATTGCCAGCAGGAGCCCTTCCCCCAATGTATCTTGACCAAGCCGGCGTGGTGGGTGCCGCCCCCGCGAGCGGGCCGCCGCTTGAGATAGCTGTAGTCGGCAGCGGCATTTCCGGTTTGTCGGCGGCATGGCTGCTAGCCAAGCGGCACCGGGTCACGCTGTTTGAGGCTGACAGCCGCATCGGTGGACACAGCCATACGGTCGATGTCGGGGGCAGTCCGGTCGACACCGGGTTCATCGTTTATAATGAACGAACTTATCCCAACTTGACCGCCATGCTCCGCCATCTCAACGTGGCCTCGACCCCGACTGAGATGTCGTTTGCGGTATCTTTGGATGACGGCGCTTGCGAATATTCTGGCAGCGGTCTGCGCGGTGTGTTTGCCCAAAAGCGCAATCTGCTGCGCCCCCGGTTTTGGGCGATGCTGCGCGATCTGCTGCGCTTTTACCGTGAGGCACCCGGTGACTTGGCAGCGCTGGGCGATGAAAGCCTCGACACCTATCTGAACCGCGCCGCGTACAGCGCGGCATTCCGCGAGGATCACCTGTATCCGATGGCAGCCGCGATCTGGTCAAGCCCCGCGCTGGGTATCCGCGACTATCCCGCGGCCGCTTTCATTGCCTTTTGCCAGAACCACGCGCTGCTGCAGGCCGGCCAGCGCCCGCCGTGGCACACCGTGCAAGGCGGCAGCCGTAGCTATGTTCAAGCTCTGCGCGATCAATTCAGCGGCACCGTGCGCAGCGGCACACCAGTCCACCGCATCGACCGCGCCGACGGGGGCGTGACGCTGCTCACCGATCACGGGCCGCAGCGGTTCGATCACGTGGTGATCGCCGCGCACGCCGATCAGGCGCTGGCTATGCTCGCCGACCCCGATGATGCTGAGCGCGCCCTGCTGAGCAAATTTGCCTACTCGAATAACCACGCAGTGCTGCACAGCGATCCGCGGCTGATGCCGCAGCGCCGCCAAGTCTGGTCGGCGTGGAATTTCCTGCAAGGTGGTGCAAGTAGCACCGGCCCCGCGGTAACATATTGGATGAACCGGCTGCAGCAACTGAACACGGCCGTGCCGCTGCTGGTCACGCTCAATCCGCACATGCCGCCTGACCCAGCATTGGTGCACTGGCAAGGCACTTACTCCCACCCGCTATTCGATGCCGCCGCGATTGCCGCGCAGCGCGAACTGTGGTCGCTGCAAGGCCGCCACAACGCCTGGTTCTGCGGCGCATATTTTGGCGCCGGCTTTCACGAGGACGGCCTGCAATCTGGACTATCGGTTGCTGAGCAACTCGGCGGCGGGCAGCGCCCCTGGAAAGTGGCTGAGCCATCGGGGCGGATCCATGTTGGGCCGCGCCCGCGGCTTCTGCGCTCGGTAATGGCATGAACCAAGCATCAGCCCTTTACCGCAGCCGGGTCATGCACCGGCGCCTGCGGCCCAAGCGGCACCGGCTGGCTTACCGCTTGACCATGGTGCTGCTCGATCTGGACGAGCTTGATGCGCTTAATCGACGATTGCGATTGTTCTCACTCGAGCGCTGGAACTTGTTTTCATTTCGCCAACGCGATCACGGTGATGGCAGCGCGGTGCCGCTGCGCCAGCAAATCGAGCACATGCTAGAGCAAAGCGGAATCGCCACCAACGGACTGCAAGTCCGCCTGCTAACCATGCCGCGCATGCTTGGCTTCGCGTTCAATCCGATCAGCATCTACTTCTGCACACGGGCCGAAGGCGGCCTTGCGGCGATCGTTTACGAGGTCAGCAACACCTTCGGCCAGCGGCATAGTTACTTGCTCGAAGTGGACCAAACACCAGGGTCGACCATTCACCAAAGCGTGCCAAAGCGCCTGCACGTTTCACCCTTCATGGCGATGGATCAGAGCTATTCTTTCCGAGTGATGCCGCCCGGTGAACGGTTGGCCGTCGCAATAACTAGCCGCGACGAACAGGGCCCGCTGCTTTGCGCAGTGCTCGAAGCCAGTCGCCAGCCGCTCACCGATGCGGCTCTGGTGCGCACCTTTGTCGCCATGCCGCTGATGACTTTCAAGGTCGTCGCGGCGATCGGCTGGGAGGCGCTCAAACTGTGGCTCAAGCGCGTTCCCGTCCACCATTTGCCGCCGCCGCCGACGGAATTGGTAACCGTGGTTCGGTCACCGGTCGCCTGACCGATAGATTTCACGCTGTGGTTACCGGCGAATGCAGTTTACGGCGCTTTCTGGGTAACCGCCCGGAAAACGGCTGTCGTTTGGGCCACCAGCTCTTCCCCAGCAACAACCTGGGCTGCGGCAAAGTACATCGTTCGGCCGGTTCTGGTCGGTTTTGCAATCACTTCAACCCAGCTTCCGACTTGGCCAATGCCAGTAAAATCAACCGATAAGTGCGCGGTGAGCAGCCGCGATTCCTGCCCAAGCGCAAAGCTGCAGGCCAAGCCCATGGCATTGTCAGCCAATGCGGAAATGACCCCGCCATGGAGCATCCCTCGCGAATTGCAGTGCGCAGCAGCGATGACAAAGCCGAGGACAAAGGTGTCGCCATCACGCTTGGAATAGAGCGGCTCCCACGGGTCGGTCACTGGGCTTTGCCGAAAATGGCGTTCAAAATCGGGCGGGGTCAGCGGCGGCTCAAGCATGGGCGGTTGGATAGTCACGTTGGTCAATGTCCTCTCGGTCGCGGTCACGCCAATTGCTATGTTAGAGCCGCGCGCTGCGTTTTTCCACGTTCGATTTTCGGCGAAGTCGAAGGCCCAGAGTTTCTCTACTGGATCAATGTTGCCTAGGTCTGATATCGCAAACTGATGAGACTCAAGCCGCACCTTACCACCGCAATCAGCGCGGTAACCATGCGCAAGGCGGCTTTCGCGCCGGTTGTCAGCGCATCGACACGGATCCTGATCCTGGGCAGTCTCCCTGGTGAAATGTCGCTCGCGGCGGCGCGCTATTACGCCAATCCGCGCAATCGCTTTTGGCAACTGGTGGGCGAAGTGATTGCCCGGCCTGATCTCCCACAGCTCGGCTATGACGACCGGTTGCCGGTGCTTCTGGGCAATGGCATCGGATTGTGGGACGCGGTGGCTTCGGCCGAGCGCCGCGGCAGCCTCGACAGCGCAATTCGCAACGCGCAGCCCGCCGCGCTGACCGAACTGATAGCATCGCTGCCGCAGCTTCGCGCCGTGGCGTTCAACGGCCAAGCCAGCGCTAAGATCGCGCGCCTGCTGTTGAGCGGCATGCCGCTGGCATTGATCGATCTGCCCTCAAGCAGCTCGGCCCATGCTGCCATGTCCTATGCACAAAAGCTGGATACCTGGCTGACGATGCGGCAGTTTCTCTTCCCGCTTTCCGCCTAATACCGGCCAAGCGCGCCTCGCATGATCTTGCTATGCTGATCGCCCCGTTGTGCTAGCTTTCTCAGATTAGGAATTTGGGGGCAACAGCATGATCAAGGGCGCACGAGTTCCGGAACGGATGTACGGAATTGTACTATGGGTGGTCTCGGTAGTGTTCGCCGGGTTCATCGTCGGGTTGGGCAATCTGGTGATCGGCGATCTTCCGCAAGTCGAGCAAAGCGTGGTCGCCG
>JAYTIS010000049.1:0-2915 GCA_043731725.1 Novosphingobium sp. | reverse complement strand
GACGTGCTGTATGAAGGCGGCGCGGCGACCGCGCTGATCCAGCCAACCTTCCTTGGCAATCACGATGCTGGCCGGGTCGGCATGTTCCTGACCCAGATGGCACCCAAGGCCGATGCCGACGAATTGCTTGCGCGGGACATGCTTGCCCACGCGATAATGCTGACCATGCGCGGTGTGCCGGTGATCTATTCGGGCGACGAACAGGGCTTCATCGGCCATGGCGGCGACCAGCTTTCGCGGCAGGATATGTTCGCCAGCAAGGTGGCGGTATATAACGACCAGCCACTCCTTGGCACCACCCGCACCACCGCGCAGGACAATTTCAACCCGCAGCACCCGCTTTACAAGCTGATCGCCGAGCTTTCGGCGGTGCGGCGCAGCACATCGGCGCTGACTTCGGGACGTAGTGTGGTGCGGCTGTTTTCGGACAAGCCCGGGCTGTTCGTGCTGTCACGTTTCGATCCCGCCACGGGCCGCGAGGTAGTGATCGCGTTCAACACCGCTAACGAGCCGCGCAGCGCCCATGTGCCAGTCGCTGCCCGGAGTCTTTCCTTTGCCCCACTGGTCGGCCAATGCTCGCTTGCCGCCGATGCCCCGGGCAGCTTCACCGTCACCCTCGCTCCGCTCGGCTTTGCCGTTTGCGCCGCGAAAGAATGAATGAGTTTGCGTGTCTGCAATGAACAAACTTGCCCCGATCTCGACCGCGCCCGACCTTGCAACCGCGCAGCCGTGGTGGCGCGGGGCGTCGATCTATCAGATCTATCCGCGCAGCTTCCTCGATTCGAACGGGGACGGGATTGGCGATCTCGCCGGGATTACCCGGCGGCTCGATTATGTTGCCTCGCTGGGGGTCGATGCAGTCTGGGTTTCGCCGTTCTTCACCTCGCCGATGGCCGATTTCGGATATGACGTGTCGGACTATTGCGACATAGATCCGATCTTCGGGACGCTCGCCGATTTCGATGCCATGGCGGCGCGGGCGCATGAGCTGGGGCTCAAGCTGCTGCTCGACCAAGTCTATTCGCACACCTCTGACCAGCACAATTGGTTCAACCAGAGCCGCGCCAGCCGCACCAATGCCAAGGCCGACTGGTACGTCTGGGCGGACGCCAAGTCCGATGGCTCGCCACCCAATAACTGGCAGTCGGTGTTCGGCGGTCCGGCCTGGACCTGGGACGCGCGGCGCGGCCAGTATTACATGCACAATTTTCTGAGCAGCCAGCCGCAGCTCAATGTCCACAATCTGGAAGTGCAGGACGCGCTGCTGGCCGTGGCGAAGTTCTGGCTGGATCGCGGCGCCGACGGTTTCCGCATCGATGCGCTCAACTTCGCGATGCACGATCCTGAGCTGCGCGATAATCCGCCCACGGCCGAGGAGGGACGGGTGCGCACCCGTCCCTTCGATTTCCAGCAGCAGCGCTACAACCAGTCGCACCCCGACATCACCGGCTTCGTCGAGCGGATCCGCGCGCTTACCGACAGCTATGACGCGGCCTTCACCATGGCTGAAGTGGGAGGCAAGGAAGCCGAGCGCGAGATGAAGCTGTTCACTGCTGGTGAGACCCGGCTCAACAGCGCCTACGGATTCGATTTCCTCTATGCGCCCAAACTCAGCCCGGCATTGGTCGCCCACGCGCTCGAGCTGTGGCCCGATGCGCCCGACATGGGCTGGCCGAGCTGGGCTTTCGAGAACCACGATGCGCCGCGCGCCGTCTCGCGCTGGTGCGCGGCCGAGCATCAGGAGGTCTTTGCCCGCGCCAAGCTGATGCTGTTCGTGGCGCTGCGCGGCAACATCATCCTCTATCAGGGCGAGGAACTGGGGCTCGACCAAGTCGCCATCCCCTATGAGCAACTGCAAGATCCCGAGGCGATCGCCAACTGGCCGCTGACGCTGTCGCGTGATGGCGCGCGTACGCCGATGCCGTGGCAGGTGCAGGACGAATTTGGCGGGTTCAGCACCGCCGCGCCATGGCTTCCGGTGGGCGATGACAACCGTGCCCGGGCGATTGACCGGCAGGACGGCGATCCCGCCTCGCTGCTCAATCTGACCCGTGAGATGATCGCGTTGCGCAGCGACTGTCCGGCGTTGCGGCAAGGGAGCTGCACCGTGCTGGTCGCCGACGATAATGTACTGGTGCTGCGCCGCAGCCATGCCGGGCAGGTGATCGACTGCGTATTCAACCTGTCGGACCAACCATGCCCGTGGCCGAGTGCGACTGTCGCGGGCCGGGTTCTCGCGGCGGTCAACCAGGCGACCCCGGGCGCCGAACTACCGCCCTTTGGCGCGGCCCTGATCGAAGGAATTCCGCTGTGAAAATGTTGCTCAATTTGGTCGCTGCTGCGGCCATCGGCTTGGCCGTTCCCGCCGCAGCGCAGACCGCGCCAGCTGCCTCGGCCAGCTCGCCCGATGGGTCGATCACCGTGAGCTTGACCACTGACGGCGATGGCCGCGCGGTTTATAGCGTCAGCCGCAAGGGTACGCCGATCCTCCGACCTTCGCACCTCGGATTCCTGTTGACCGATGCGCCCAAGCTCGACCGCCATTTCGCGATCGCCGGGCAGGAGACAAGCGACTTCGACCAGACCTGGCAACAGCCGTGGGGCGAATGGCAGCACATCCGTAACCATTACCGCGAGCTCAAGGTCCACCTCAAAGAGACCACCGCGCTGGCCCGCGTGGTCACGCTGACCTTCCGGATTTATGACGATGGCGTCGGCTTTCGCTACGAGTTTCCCGACCAGCCCAACTTGCACCAGACCAATGTTGCCGAAGAATTGACCGAGTTCAATTTCGCGCAGGACGGCACCGCATGGTGGAAGCCCGCCTTCCTGTGGAACCGCGAGGAATACCTCTACAACCGTACGCCGCTCTCAATGGTCGGCACCGCCGATACCCCGGTCACGATCAAGCTCGC
>JAYTIS010000048.1:0-2949 GCA_043731725.1 Novosphingobium sp. | reverse complement strand
CTCATAAACGCTTGCCGCCGCGCCCGGGCAGGTTTCGATGATCGTGCCCGGTGCGGCACTGCGGCGTGCTTCTGGCACTGCGGCGTCCATCGGCTGACTGCCCGCGATACAGATGAACTTGTCACCATCTGGCACCACCATCCGCTCCCGCCAGCCCTCGGCGGTCAAGACCAGCTGGCGCACCGGCAGTGCATCGAGGAACTCGTTGGCGACCAGCAGGATCGGGCCATAAGCAGGCAGGGTAGACAGATCGTGATGCCACCGCGCACCGGGAACTGCGGCGAGTTGCAGGTCCTTGAGCGCGGTTGAGCCTTCGACAAAATGGATCGACGGCTGCAAGCCATAACGTTTGGCCGCGCGCAGCGCATCGGTGGCGAGTGTGCCGCGCCCTGGGCCAAGCTCAACATAGTGCACCGGTTCCTCGCGCCCGGCATTGATCCACATGTCGGCCAGCCACAGCCCGATCAGTTCACCAAACATCTGGCTGATTTCGGGCGCAGTGACAAAATCGCCCGCCAACCCCAGCGGATCGCGCGCGGCGTAATAACGCGCGTTCGCTTCGCCCATGTAATGCATCAGGCTGATCGGCCCGGTGTTGGTAATCAGCCGCCGGAAGATCGCCGCCAGCGGATCACCGGGCGCCGCTGCGCTCATTCGCCGGCGGGCACCTGATCGCTGATGGTCGGCACAGCAGCGTCGGCGCTGCCCAGTGCGGGCAGACGCAGCGCGCGCACCATGAAGAACAGTCCGACGAGCATTAGAGGAATGGTCAGCCACTGGCCCATCGAAAAGCCGGTGGTGCGGGCAAATTCGGTCAGCTGTTCATCGGGCTGGCGGTAATATTCGACCGTGAAGCGCGCCAGCGCTATCCCCAGCGTAAAGCTGCCGACCAACAAACCTGGCCGCCAGCGCGCGCGCGTCCGCCAGAACAAGTAGAGCATCACGCCGGCGAGCAGCGCACCTTCGAGCAGCGCCTCGTACAATTGGCTGGGATGACGAGCCACATCGCCGCCACCCGGGAACACCATTGCCCAAGGCACGTCGGGGCCTGCCACGCGACCCCACAGTTCGCCATTGATGAAATTGGCCAGCCGCCCGAACATCATGCCCATCGGCACCGGCACCGCGATATAATCGCAGATCCGCAGGAAGCTCAGTCCATTGCGCCAGCTGATCCAGGCGATTGCCACCAGCACCCCGACCAGCCCGCCGTGAAAGCTCATCCCGCCATTCCACAGCTTGATCAGCTCGCTCGGCTGGGTCCACAGGCTGGGCAGCCCGGTGCTGCCGCCGGTATAGAAGGTGGCATAGCCGAGCCGTCCGCCCAGGATGACCCCCAATGTGCAATAGAAAAACAAATCATCAGCATGGCGCTGCGCCATCGGTGCGCCGGGCGCCTTGAGCGTTTTTGAGACATGCCGATAGGCGAACACAATCCCGGCCAGATAGGCCAGACTATACCAGCGCAACTGGAAGTCGCCCCAGCTGGTTTCGACATGAAACAGGTAGGTCTTGAGGCCCAGGTCGGTCCATTGGAGCGGCGCGTGGGTGGCGGCGGCAGCCAGTTGAGCCAGCGATAGTGACAGCAAGACGCGAACCCCTTAAGCGTAGGGCTGCCGAGAGCGGGCAGCGATTGCGCGCCTTTTGGCACAGAGCAAGCCGGGAAACAAACCCGGCAAACCATTTTGGGAACAGGAATCGGGGCGCGAAAGGGGCGGGCCCGGGCTTGAATAAAGGACGCCGTATGGCCACCGCACTCGATAAATCCCTGATAAATGTCATTGGCCGGATCACCGCACCCGGAGAATTGCTGGAAGTTGAGACAATCGAGCGGTTCGGCCGTCCGTTGCCGATGCTCAAAAACGCTCCGGCTACGTTGACCGCCTACTTCGAACAGTTCTGTGCGCAGCACGGCGATACCGAATTTCTGGTTGATGGTGCGATGCGCACCACTTTTGCCCAAGTTCACGCCGCCGCGCGCGAAGTAGCCGGCGCGCTGATTGCTGGGCTCGGTGTGCAAAAAGGCGACCGGGTGGGCATCGCCGCCCGCAATTCGACCAACTGGATCGTGGCTTACATGGGCGTGATTATGGCTGGCGGCTGCGCGGCCTTGCTTAATGGCTGGTGGAGCGGCGAGGAGATGGCCGCCGGGATCGAGTTGACCGGATGCAAGCTGGTCTTGGCCGACCCCCAACGCGCCGTGCGGATCGCGGATCTGGGTTTGGCGACGCGGGTGGTGGTGTTCGAGCATGACCGGCCGTGGCGCAATGGGCTAAGCGCGGTGCTGGCGCTGGGCGGCGATAGTTCCACCCCGCTGCCTGACCTGACCGGCGATGACATTGCTACGATCCTTTATACCTCGGGTTCGACCGGCCAATCGAAAGGCGCCTGGTCTGATCACCGCGCGGTGGTGCAGGCGGTGTTCAACTATGTCGCGCAGACCCTGATGGTGCTCACTCACCTGACCGATCAGGGCGAGGCACCGACCGTGCAGCCGTGCACATTGGTCAGTGTTCCGCTGTTCCATGTCACCGGCGAGGTGCCGCTGTTCCTGCAAAGCTTTGCGATCGGGCGCAAGCTGGTGATGATGCCGAAGTGGAACGCCGAAGAAGCAATGCGGCTGATCGAAGCTGAAAAGGTCACCTATTTCGTGGGTGTCCCGCTGATGAGCTTCGAAATTGCGACGCATCCCGATCGCGCCAAGTACGACCTCACCAGCTGCACCGCCTTTGCCGCCGGCGGCGCGCCGCGCCCGGTCGATCACGTCAAGCGGATCAAGGAAGCGCTGCCGCACGCTTTCCCGCTGCTCGGGTATGGCCTGACCGAAACCAACGCGGTCGGCTGCGGCAACCTCAACGAGAATTACCTCGCCAAGCCGGGCTCGACCGGAACTGCGTCAAAACCGCTGGTCGAGGTCGGCATCCTCGACGATGCCGGTGAGCTGCTCGC
>JAYTIS010000047.1:0-3443 GCA_043731725.1 Novosphingobium sp. | reverse complement strand
GCCCAGCCACAGCTGAAGCACGTCGTTGCTTACGGCAATTGCGATGCGGCAAGCGCGTTGATGCTGGCACAGGGACAAGACTGCGACGCGCTGGTGTTGGCCAATCCGTGGACGTTCGAGCCTGAACCTGAAACCGCAACGCAGACCACTGCCGAGCCGCAGCCGCAATTAACTCCGGGCGCCATCCGCGCGCATTATTTGCGGCGGCTGACCGATCCCCGCGCGCTGCTGCGGCTACTGACCGGCAAAGTCAAAGTGCGGCAACTCACGGGCAGTCTCGCCGCTGCGGCTCAGGCGCCCCCGGCTCCGGGCAAGCTCGCGCTGGATATGGCCGCGGGTCTGGCGCAATTTGCAGGCCCGGTCACGCTGCTGGTCGCCGAACACGACCGTACCGGGCAGGTGTTCCTGTCGCATTGGGATGCCAACGATCAGCGGCTGCGGATCTGCCCAAAGGCCGGGCACAACTTTGTCGAACCCCAAGCCCGGATCTGGCTGCAGGGACAGCTGTTAGGTGCGCTGCGCTCATTGAGCTGATTGCAGCCGGTTAGTCGCGCGCTTGGCGGTGTTCGCGCGCGGCGAGAAACCGTTCCGCATCGAGCGCGGCCATGCAGCCCGTGCCAGCCGCAGTCACCGCTTGGCGATAAACATGGTCCATCACATCGCCGCAAGCGAACACCCCGGCAATCGCGGTCTTCGGCGTGCCCGGTTCCACCAACAAGTAGCCGGCTGAATCGGAAGCGAGCTGATCTCTGAACAGTTCGGTCGCGGGCGAATGGCCGATTGCCACGAATGCGCCGTCGGTCGGCTCGATCGACTCCGCGCCAGTGACGGTGTCCGTGAGTGACACCCCCACCAGACCAGTCGGTCCACCGACAAAGTGATCGACTGCCTTGTTCCACAGCACTTTGATGTTGGGGTGCGCCAGCAACCGGTCTTCGAGGATTTTTTCTGCGCGGAGCGAATCGCGACGATGGATCAAGGTCACGTCCTGCGAATGGTTGGTCATGTATAGTGCTTCCTCCACCGCGGTATTGCCGCCGCCAATCACCACCACCTTTTTGCCGCGGTAAAAGAACCCGTCACATGTCGCGCAGGCCGAAACGCCCTTGCCGGACAGCTCCAGCTCGCCCGGCACGCCCAGCCACTTGGCCTGCGCGCCGGTCGCAATTACCACCGTCTCGCCTTCATAAATGTCCCCGCCATCGCCCACCGCGCGGAACGGCCAGACGCTCAGATCGACCGAAGTGATTGTATCCCACAGCATTCGCGTACCGACATGCTCAGCCTGCGCCTGCATTTCCACCATCAACCACGGTCCATGCACCACCTCGCGAAAGCCGGGGTAATTCTCGACATCGGTGGTAATTGTCAGCTGACCGCCCGGCTGAAGTCCCTGCACCACAATTGGCTGCAGGCCAGCGCGCGCGCCATAGATCGCTGCTGATAGTCCGGCCGGGCCCGAACCGATGATCAGCATGCGGGTGGTGTGGGTCGCCATTAAAGCCTCCAATTGAGCGGCTTCAGATAGGTATTGCCCGGCCGATTAGCGAGTCCCCGCGCGCCCACTTTCCCCGATTTGCGCCGAGCAATTGACGCAGCGCAGCAAATCGCGCAAATCGCCGCGATGACCTCATCGGGACCAACCGCCAACACCTTCATCTCGCAGCGGCTGCGGATGCACTACGTCGACTGGGGTAATCCCGAGGCCCCAGCGCTGATTCTGCAGCACGGTGGGCGCGACCATTCACGCAGTTGGGACTGGGTGGCCGAGGAACTGGCGCGCGATTGGCACGTGATTGCGCCGGATCTGCGCGGCCACGGCGACAGTGCGTGGGCGCCCGACGGCAACTACGACATGGGCCCCTTCGTGTACGATTTTGCGCAATTGGTGCACACGCTAGGCCGTGACGAGGTGACAATCATCGCGCATTCGCTGGGCGGCAACGTGGCTACACGATTCGCCGGGCTTTACCCGGAAAAGGTCCGCAAGCTGGTCAATATCGAAGGGCTCGGGCCCTCGCCCAAGGTCCGCGCTGAGCGCGACGCAACCGGCTATGCCAACCGCTTTCGCAAATGGATCGACGATCGACGCAAGGCCGCTGGGCGCGTTCCGCGGCGCTACCCCTCGATTGAGGCGGCCTTCGCCCGGATGAAGGAGGAGAATGGCTTTCTCACCGACGAGCAAGCACGCCACCTGACGGTCCACGGGGCGAGCCGCAACGAGGACGGCACCTGGAGCTGGAAGTTCGATCCCTATCTCAACATCTGGCCGTTCGAGGACGTCCCCGATGATCGTACCAACGAACTGTGGCGGGCGATCACGTGCCCGGTGCTGTTGCTGTACGGTTCGGACAGTTGGGCCTCAAACCCCGAGCTCGATGGTCGCGCGGAAGTGTTTGCCAATCGCCGCACGGTCGAATTTGAGAACGCCGGGCATTGGCTACATCACGATCAGTTCGACCGCTTCATGGCCGAGATCCGCGGCTTCCTTTAAACTTCGAGATAGGCAGCGCGCAGACTATTACGTGCTGCCGTATCAATCCCCACTACTTCAGCCAGATAAGCTTCAATGCTGCCATAACGTGCACTGGCGCGATCAAACGCGGTTGTCAGATATTCAGCCTCGACCCCCATCAAGGTGCGGATCGTGTCATCGCTGATCGCGCCGTGGCGGGCACGAATCTGGGTTGCGCCGGCGGCGATCCGGGCCTCGATATTGCCGGCCTGGTTAGTCATCACGTAGTCAGCAACGATATCGTCGTGCACCACCCCCAACACATGCTGGGCCAATGCGACGGCAAAACCGGTGCGGTCCTTACCGGCAACGCAGTGGACTAGGCTAGGCCCCTCGGCCCGAAGCAAGACTTCGAAATAACAACGCAACATCGGCACAAGATTCTCACGAAAGGGAATCCCTTCGTAGAGCCGCAGCATTGCCGCGCGGGCTTCGGCGGCCGTGATCACCCCGTCGGCGGCCTCGGTGTGGAGTGCCAGCCCCGCGGTTTCTTCGGGGTAAGCAAACACCTGGGCGGAAAAATTAGGGTGGCGGCGACACGGTTTGCCCTCCCGCTCGCTCGGCCCACGCAAATCGATCACAGTCGTGATACCAAGCAAATCGATATCGGCTAGGTCCTGATCGCTGGCATCGCCGTGCTGCGCCGAGCGCCACAGCAGACCCGTTTTTACCTGCGCGCCGCCAGCTGCGCGGTACCCGCCGTAATCGCGGAAGTTGTGGACGCCATCGAGTTTGAGCACACGGGTTTGCATGTGCGCCGCTTGGCAGCTAGCCCGCCGCAGTGCAAGAACGCCTGCAACTACAAATCGCGCAAGAAAGGAAAAAGTTAGATGATCGGTTTGGCGGTTTGGCTAACACTGACGGCTCAGGCAGGCCTCCCGGCGGTTGATTCGTCGGTTACGCCGACAAAGTCGCTAACTGCCTCGCG
>JAYTIS010000046.1:0-5891 GCA_043731725.1 Novosphingobium sp. | reverse complement strand
GCGTTAGACTGGCTCGCCAGTCTCTGCCGCAGGGTCACCAACCGAAACTCCAGCGGCCTCGGCAGCGCGTTTGGCTTCGAGCCATGCTGCGGCTTCGGCTTCCTGCGCCGCTTCCCCGGCCGCTTTGACCGAGGCTTCGCGCTCGGCGCGGAGCTCTTCGATCAGCGCCACGCGATCATCGCCCAGCCGCGCATCGTCGCCAGCCTGATCGATCAGCCCGGCCTTTTTCGCCGCTTTGGCCACGATCGCGTCAAGCTCGCGCTGCGAACACAGCCCAAGGGTAACCGGGTCCTTGGGCTGGATGTTCGATATATTCCAATGGCTGCGATCGCGAATTGCCGAGATCGTGTTGCGGGTGGTGCCGATCAGCTTGCCAATCTGCGCATCCGAAATTTCGGGGTGGCTGCGCAGGATCCAAGCGATGCCATCGGGCTTGTCCTGGCGCTTTGACACTGGCGTATAGCGTGGACCCTTAGTGCGATTAACCGTGACCGGGGCTTTTTGCATCACCAGCGAATAGGCCGGATCGGCTTGGCCTTTTTCGATTTCAGCCATGGTCAGCTCGCCCGAGCGCACCGGATCGCGACCGGTATATTTGCTTGAGGCCAGATCATCGGCCATCGCCTGCACTTCCAGGATGTGCAAACCGCAGAATTCTGAGATCTGTTCGAAGCTCAAGGCAGTAGTATCAACCAACCACGAGGCGGTTGCATGCGGCATGAGCGGGGTCGGCTGAGTCACGCGAATTCTCCGTATGGATAGCGCCAGAAAAAGATAGGGCCGCCCCTTGCGGAGCGGCCGTGCTGGCTCGCATCTAGGCCCAATGCGGCGGCGGGGCAAGGGTGCAAACCTATTCTTAAAATAAGACGGCTAAAGCTTCAGGCTTGGTTGAAGGTATCGCATGAGGAAACAGGGCGCGCGGCTGGCCGCGCTGGCTACGGTCGGCTCAACCTTAAGCCGGATCGATGCCCGCCGCCCGCCGCTGCGCGCGAACAGCAGTAGCGCTGGCGACAAAGGTCTGGTCACGATTACTATTCCCGGCGGAGCGGGTCAGGGAGATGTGGTGCTGAACTTCACGGTTACCCGACTGTACGATGAGACCAAGGCCATGGTGGCGCTGACCATGGATGCCCCCGACACCGCCGAATTCGATCTCAGTCCGGAGCGATTTGCCAGTCCCAAGAGCCTTGCTAATGAGTTCGGCAATGCGCTTGGAACGCTCGCCGCGAAAGTCAACAACAGAACCCACGGTGGCGATGTGTCGCGGCAATTTGCGCGGCTGTTCGATCTTGCCGCAGTGCTCGACGATCCGGCGCTGCGGACGCGGATGACGCATCGCGGCCTGCAGGAAGGCACCGTCGATTTTCTGTTTTCCGACCAGCCGCTTGGCAGTCGGTTCGGCGATTAAGTCCAATTAGCTGACTGCGAGCACGATCTTGCCGATGTGGCTGCCACCTTCCATCCGGGCGTGGGCTGCTGCGGCCTCGCCCAGCGGGAAAGTCTGGTCCATCACTGGACGCAACACGCCGCCAGCGACCAGCGGCCAGGCGAGCGTGCGGATTTCCTGCGCCAGGAGCGCTTTAAACTGGTTCGAACGCGGGCGCAGCGTGGATCCAGTCAGCGTCAAGCGGCGGCGCATGACCTCGGCCATGTTGATCGTAGCCTGAAGCCCGCCTTGCACCGCGATCGTCACATGACGGCCATCATCGGCGAGGCATTTCAGGTTGCGCATAACGTAATCGCCCGCGACCATGTCGAGCACAATCTGCACGCCCTGTCCGCCAGTGATCCGTCCGACTTCGTCAACAAAGTCGGACGCTTTGTAATCAATCGCGTGGTCGGCGCCGATGCTCAGCGCAGCGGCGCACTTGTCGGCCCCGCCGCAGGTGACGATCACAGTTAGGCCAAACGCCTTGCCGAGCATGATCGCCATCGAACCGATCCCGCTGGTACCGCCATGAACCAGCAGAGTCTCACCCTCTTTGGCCCAGCCGCGTTCGAACACGTTGTGCCACACAGTGAACAGCGTTTCGGGCAAGGCCGCCGCCTGATCGAGCGGCAAGTCAGCTGGCACCGTGAGGCACAGATCCGCCACCGCCAGGCAATACTGCGCGTAGCCTCCGCCCGAGACCAACGCGCAGACCTGGCGGCCCAGCAACGCCGGATCCGCACCTTCGCCCAGTGCAACCACTGCGCCCGCAATTTCCAGCCCAGGGATCGGCGATGCGCCTGGCGGCGGTGGGTAGAAGCCCTGGCGTTGAATCACATCGGGGCGGTTAACCCCGGCAAAGGCCACTTTGACTAGCACTTCACCAGGGCCCGGGCTGGGAACGCGCAGCTCGCTCAAGTGCAGGACTTCGGGACCCCCTGGTGCATCGAATCCTGCAACCTGCATCGTTTGCGGAAGATTTTGTGTAATTGATTCAGACATTTAATACACCCCTGTTGCCCGCCAGCCACGCTTTGCCCGCCCTAGCTGTTGGGCGCATTGACAGCAAGGCCGTAGCATCCGATTCTGCCCCGCGATGGACGAAGATCTGCCTCGGCCAAAAGGCGATGCCGCCAGCCTGCTTTCGAAAGAAAGCCTCGATCCCTATTCGCAAGGCGAGCTGAGGGAGCGGATCGTTATTCTCGAGACTGAGATCGCGCGGGTCAAGGCGCACCGCGACAAGGCGGCCGCGCACCGCTCCGCTGCCGATGCCTTGTTTGGGGGCAAATCGACTTGATGTGCCGAACCGCATCTTTTCGCCAGCCCGCGGCTTCCCATATAGGTTTGGTTAAGCATACTGCTTCATATTCTCTGGCAGCGCCAAATTTACCAGTCGGAGCGCCTACCCCTCTATTGAGAGACCATTAGATGCCCAGTTTCGCCCAGAGCCTTGAAAAGACGCTGCATGCCGCGCTCGCCAATGCGTCCGAGCGCAGCCACGAGTATGCAACGCTAGAGCATTTGCTGCTGGCGCTAATCGACGACGCCGATGCGATGCTGGTGATGCAGGCTTGCGGAGTTGAACTGGCCGAGCTCGGCGATGTGGTGAAACAATACCTCGACCAAGAATATCAGTCGCTAAAAACCCAGGAGAAGGGCGATCCTTCGCCCACCGCCGGGTTCCAGCGGGTGATCCAGCGCGCGATCCTGCATGTACAATCTTCGGGCAAGGATACCGTGACCGGCGCCAACGTGCTGGTCGCGCTGTTCTCTGAGCGCGACAGCTATGCGGTCTATTTCCTCCAACAACAGGACATGACCCGACTCGACGCGGTCAGCTATATCAGCCACGGGATCGGCAAGGGCGGCAAGCGGATCGAGGACCGCACGCCCAAGGGCATCGAAAGCGAGGCCCCGCAGGCTGAGGAAAAGAGTGCTGCCAAGGACGGCAAAAAAGACTCGGCGCTCGATCAGTTCTGCGTCAATCTCAACGAAAAGGCGCTGGCGGGCAAGATCGACCCGCTGATCGGACGCGGGCCAGAGGTGGATCGCACGATCCAAATCCTGTGCCGCCGCAGCAAGAACAATCCGCTCTATGTCGGCGATCCGGGCGTAGGCAAAACCGCGATTGCCGAAGGTCTGGCGCGTAAGATTATCGAGGGCGAAGTGCCCGAAGTGCTGACCAATGCGGTGATCTATTCGCTCGACATGGGCGCGCTGCTGGCCGGCACGCGCTATCGCGGCGATTTCGAGGAACGGCTCAAGCAGGTGGTCAACGAGTTGGAGAAGATGCCGGACGCGGTGCTGTTCATCGATGAGATCCACACCGTGATCGGTGCCGGGGCAACCAGCGGCGGCGCGATGGACGCCTCCAACCTACTAAAACCTGCCCTCAGCGGCGGAACCATTCGTTGCATCGGCTCGACCACGTACAAGGAATTCCGCAATCATTTCGAAAAGGACCGCGCGCTGCTGCGCCGGTTCCAGAAGATCGACGTCAACGAACCGACGGTTGAGGATACGATCAAGATCCTCAAAGGGCTGCGCAGCGCGTTTGAGGATCATCACAAGGTCAAGTACACCCCTGAGGCGATCAAGACCGCGGTCGAGCTGTCGGCGCGCTACATCAATGACCGCAAACTGCCCGACAAGGCGATCGACGTGATCGACGAAGTTGGCGCGATGCAGATGCTGGTGCCGCCATCGAAGCGCAAGAAGATCATCACCGCGCGCGAAATCGAAGCCGTGATTGCGACGATGGCGCGAATTCCGCCCAAATCGGTCAGCTCGGATGACCGGGCCGCGCTTGAACACCTCGCCCGCGATCTCAAACGGGTGGTGTTTGGTCAGGATCAGGCGATCGAAGTGCTGTCGAGCGCGATGAAGCTCAGCCGCGCGGGCCTGCGCGATCCTGAAAAGCCGATTGGCTCGTTCCTATTCTCCGGCCCGACCGGGGTGGGCAAGACCGAAGTCGCCAAGCAGCTGGCCAGCATCATGGGCATCCCGATCCAGCGCTTCGACATGTCCGAATATATGGAACGGCATTCGGTCAGCCGGCTTATCGGCGCGCCTCCGGGCTATGTCGGCTACGATCAGGGCGGGCTGTTGACCGATGCCATCGACCAGCAACCGCACTGCGTGCTGTTGCTCGACGAGATCGAAAAGGCGCATCCCGATCTGTTCAACATCCTGCTGCAGGTGATGGACAACGGGCGGCTGACCGATCACCACGGCAAGACGGTCGATTTCCGCAATGTTGTGCTGATCATGACCACCAATGCTGGGGCCAGCGACATGGCCCGCAACGGGATCGGATTCGGCGACGTATCCAAGGCAGATGCCGGGGACGAAGCGGTCAAACGCATGTTTAGTCCTGAGTTCCGCAACCGGCTCGATGCCACAGTGCCGTTCGCCTATCTGGGCACCGACGTGGTGGGCCGGGTGGTCGAAAAGTTCGTGCTACAGCTTGAATTGCAACTGGCCGATCAAAACGTCCACATTCAGTTCGATAGCGATGCTCGCGAATGGCTGGCGGCGCGCGGGTATGACCGGATGTACGGCGCCAGGCCGATGGCGCGGTTGATTCAAGACAAGGTCAAGCAGCCGCTCGCCGAAGAACTGCTGTTCGGCAAGCTGCGCTACGGCGGCGAAGTCCATGTCACGGTCAAGGCCAATGACACCGGCGAACGCACGCTCAACTTCGAGCTGACCCCGGCCCCGCCCAAACTTGACCGCAAGGCCAAGAAGGCTGCGGCGGCGGCTAATGCCGAAGCCGATGCGGCGGGAGCGGCAAAGCTCAAGCGCAAGCCCAAGGCAGCACCCGAACCGAGCACAGAAGGTGAATAGGCGTTAAACCGGATCGCTGCATCCGCTGAACAACGCGGCATGGTGCTTGGCGTTTTCAACGTAATGCCCCACGCCCATTTGCAAGCCGGCGAGCATCCGGTCGTCAAGCTCGCGCAAGAAGGTCGCGGGGC
The DNA here is from genome assembly GCA_043731725.1 of Novosphingobium sp. Classification (GTDB taxonomy): domain Bacteria; phylum Pseudomonadota; class Alphaproteobacteria; order Sphingomonadales; family Sphingomonadaceae; genus Novosphingobium. The sequence goes on along the minus strand of JAYTIS010000046.1, from coordinate 485 downwards.
GCCCGCTCCACAACTGGCGGGCGGGAATGCGCTTACCCGGCGCAAGCAAGGCCCCGGCGGCGAGCATGCCTTCGGCCTCGATCACGCAACCGTTCATGGTCTGTGCGGCGAACCCGACGAAGCCTTTGTCTTCGATCACCGTGCCGTGGATCATCGCCATGTGTCCGATCAGTACATCGTCGCCGATCAGTGTGGGATAGCCGTCCGGCGCGCCCGGCATTGGGCCGTCGCAGTGGATCACGCTCCCATCCTGCACGTTGCTGCGCGCCCCGATCACTATTCGTGTAACATCGCCGCGCAGCACGCAATTATACCAGATCGATGCGTCGGGCCCGATCTCGACATCGCCGATGATCCGGCAGCCCGGCGCGATAAAGGCGCTGTCATGGATGCGCGGCGCTTTGCCGTGGATCGCGATAATGGTGGTGTCAGGCCGGTGGATCATCAGCGCATTCCCAAAAAGTTGTGCCAGGTTACATAGGGCA
>JAYTIS010000045.1:0-1658 GCA_043731725.1 Novosphingobium sp. | reverse complement strand
GGCACGCGGCAATCGGGTGATACGCCGTTCCGCGTGGCGGACTTCGAACAGATCGCGCGGCTGCTGCCCTTGGCGCATGACGATGCACGGTTGCTGATCGATCGCGATGGCGGCCTTGACGGTCCACGCGGGCAGGCTGCGCGGTTGCTGCTCTATCTGTTCGAGCGCGATTGGGGCGTGCAATTGCTGCGCGGGGGGTGATCCGACACTTGCCCCACGCCTGCTATTTGCTAGTGTGCATGGCACGGGCGTTGCGCAGCCAAGACGCAAAGTTACACGTCGATCATCCAGCATGCGTTATCACCGCAGCGCACCACCACCCAACTCACCATCCAAGGGGGGATTCGTAAACTTGGCACAGCCAGCAAGGCCTCGCGCCGCGAAGAAACCCGCGCCCGCAGGTGCAAAGGCACCTGGCGCGAAAGCAGCCGTCAAGGCATCGTCAGGATCCAGCACCGATAGCAGCGGTGCAACCGCGCTGCCGGCTGATACTCTGGCAGGCGATGACGCGGCTTTCGCGCTGCACAGCCTCCAGCAGGCGCACGCCAACAACAAGCGCTTCGATGCCACCGATGAACAGCTTCTCGAATTTTACGAGCAGATGCTGCTGATCCGCCGGTTCGAGGAAAAGGCTGGGCAGCTTTACGGTCTTGGCCTTATCGGCGGGTTCTGCCACCTGTATATCGGCCAGGAAGCGGTTGCGGTCGGGCTGCAGTCGGCGCTGGTCACGGGCAAGGACAGCGTGATCACCGGTTACCGCGACCACGGCCATATGCTTGCCTACGGCATCGATCCCAACGTGATCATGGCCGAATTGACTGGGCGCGGCGCGGGCATCAGCCGCGGCAAGGGCGGTTCGATGCACATGTTCTCGACCGAGCACCGCTTCTTCGGCGGGCACGGCATCGTGGGCGCACAAGTGTCGCTAGGCACCGGTCTCGCCTTCGGGCACAAGTATTCGGGCGATGGCGGGGTGTGCATGGCCTATTTCGGCGATGGCGCGGCCAACCAGGGCCAGGTTTACGAAAGCTTCAACATGGCGGCACTGTGGAAGCTGCCGATCATCTTCGTGATCGAGAACAACGGCTACGCGATGGGCACCAAGGTCAGCCGCGGCAGCGCCGAGACCGAGTTCTACCGGCGCGGCACCGGCTTTCGCATCCCCGGCATGGATGTCAACGGAATGGACGTGCTTGAAGTGCGCCAGGCTGCCGAAGTCGCGCTGGAATACGTGCGCGGGGGCAACGGACCGGTGCTGCTCGAGGTCAAGACCTATCGCTATCGCGGGCACTCGATGTCCGATCCGGCCAAATACCGCAGCCGGGAAGAAGTCCAGGAAATGCGCGAGAAGCACGATCCGATCGATGCCGCCAAGGCCGAACTGCTCAAGTGCGGGGTGACCGAGGACAAGCTCAAGGACATCGAAAAGGCGATCCGCGCGCGCGTCGGCCAATCCGCCGATTTCGCCGAATCCTCGCCCGAACCGGAGCTGCCCGAGCTCTACACCGACATCCTGGTGGAGCAGTACTGATGGCGATCGAAATCAAGATGCCCGCGCTGTCCCCCACGATGGAGGAGGGCACGCTCGCCAAGTGGCTCGTCAAGGAAGGCGACACGGTCAAGTCTGGCGATATCCTTGCGGAGATCGAGACCGACAA
>JAYTIS010000044.1:0-8495 GCA_043731725.1 Novosphingobium sp. | reverse complement strand
CCAGCTGAGTTATTTGCTCAACGGCATGATCGCCTCGGCCGAAGTTGGCAACGACGGCGAGGTGTTCTTTAACCGGGCACTGGGCGATCAGCGTCTGCTCGAACCCAACAGCGGTCTTTATTGGCAGATCCGCGGCGCCGGGCACGACGATTTCCCCTCGCGCTCGTTGTGGGATCGTTCGCTCGACGTGCAGGCCGGGCATATCGACAAGGAAGCCCACGCCTTTGACAGCAATCAGTTCAAGACCGAACCGCTGCGGGTAATCGAACGCTCGGTCACACTGCCAGGCAGCGACACCGTCTGGTGGTTCACGGTGGCCGAACGGCGTACCAATCTTGACGAGCAGACCAGCCGGGTGCGCCGCATTCTTTATCGCAGTTTCGCAGTACTGGGGTTGGGATTGCTGGTCATGGCAGCTTTGCAGAACTGGTACGGGCTGGGCCCCTTGCGCAAAGTGCGCCGAGCGATCCAGCGGATGCGCAGCACCGGCACGAACCGTGTTACCGAGCCCTTGCCGCTCGAAGTCCAGCCGCTGGTGCAAGAACTCAACGCCTTGCTCGCGCATTCGGAACGTCAGGCGGAGGAGGCGCGAACTCATGCCGGCAACCTGGCGCATGCGCTCAAGACCCCGCTGACCGTGGTGATGAATGCTGCGACCGCGCATGCTCCGGACTTGTCCGAAACCGCGATCCGCGAGGCGGCGGTGATGCGCCGTCAGGTCGATCACCATCTCGCCCGCGCCCGCGCTGTCGGTCGCCGCGCGGCCGGGCAAGCCCGCGCGAATGTTAGTGAAAGCGTGGAGGCGGTGCTGCGCGCGGTGACCCGGTTGTATGAAGCTTCGCGCTTCGATCTTGATGGAAACCGTGAAGTGGTGGTTGCAATCGAGCGGCAGGACCTTGACGAGATCCTGGGCAACCTGATCGAGAACGCGGCAAAATACGGCGGCGGATCGGTGTTCGTCACGATCGACCCGGTGCCTGGCAGCGCGCTATGCGAAGTGTGGATCGAAGACGACGGCGCGGGCATCCCTGAAGAGGAGCGCACCCGCATCTTCGATCGCGGTGCACGGCTCGATACCGGCAAGCCCGGCACCGGCCTCGGCCTCGCCATCGTGCGCGACGTGGCCGAGATTTATGGCGGCAGCGTTGCGCTGGCGGAAAGCGAGGACTTGGGCGGGCTGCTGGTTAAACTGCGTTTGCCGCGCGTAGCTACTTAGTCTGGATTCGAAGAAAAATTTGCCGGTTTGAACAACACGGTCGCCGGTCTTCGCCGTGGAACAAATGTACCGCTCAAACGTTCTATTTTGGAGCTTATCGTACCCCGATATTGTTTATTGGCGAGCTACTCGCCGTGAGGATAATGCCATGAGAAAATTGACTTTTGTCGCAGCTGTTGCGGTGCTTGCGCTGACAACCGCAGCCGGCGCATCTGTGTCGCCGACCAAATATGTCGGCCATGCGTTGGCCAAGAACGCGAAAGTGACACTCAAGCAGGCTCGCGTCGCCGCGCTGAAGGCTCGTCCTGGCCGCATTGTTGATCAGGAACTGGAAAAGGAAAGGGGCGGCTCTGGCCTGCGCTATTCTTTTGACATCATGAGCCATGGCAAGATCATTGAGGTCGGTATCGACGCAATGACCGGCGCGATCCTGGAAAATGGTGCAGAGACCCCGGCCAACGAAGCCAAAGAAGCGGCCAAAGAACCAAAGAAGTAACGCTTGATAGGAAGGGTTGTGCGCCTGCCCGGCTCGCAACCCTTTCGAGCGCTTTCGTTTTGTTGTTTAAAGCCGTTTGAAACCAGACAGTGGACCACCCAATGCGCGCACCAACCGACGCCAAAACCCGGCAGATGCTGAACAAGGTGCCAGAGGTAACGCTCTATTTTTGGGTGATTAAGATCATGGCGACGACGGTGGGCGAGACCGCAGCCGATTTTCTTAATTTCAATTTGCACATGGGTCTTACCAACACGTCGATATTGATGGGTGTGCTACTGGTCGCAGCGCTGGCGGTGCAAATTGGGGCGCAGCGGTATATCCCTGCTGTCTATTGGATTGCGGTGGTTTCCCTCAGTGTGTTTGGTACGCTGATCACAGACAATCTCTCCGATAATTTCGGGGTTGCGCTGACGGTCACCACCACGATCTTTAGCATTGCGCTGATCGCCACGTTTGCAAGCTGGTATGCCAGCGAGAAAACCCTGTCGATTCACTCGATTTTTACAACGCGGCGCGAATTGTACTATTGGACGGCGATCCTATTTACGTTCGCTCTGGGTACGGCAGCAGGCGACCTGGTGGCTGAAGGGCTGCAGCTTGGCTATGCGACGTCAGCGCTAATCTTCGCCGGCCTAATCGCACTGGTGACCGCTGCGCACTATTGGCTAAAGCTTGATGCGATTTGGGCGTTCTGGATTGCTTACGTGCTCACCCGTCCGTTTGGAGCTTCGTGCGGCGATCTGTTGTCACAGGCCCAGGCTGACGGCGGCCTCGGCCTCGGCACGGTGGGCACAAGCGCCTTGTTCCTGTTGGTAATCCTCGCGCTCGTGACTTATCTTTCGATCACCAAGCGCGATGTCATCAGGCAGGCTGAAGAACCGCTCTTCGAACCCCTACCAGCGAGCACGAACCTTTCCTCTTAGATTTACCGTCCCGCCGCCTGCTCGTGATGTCTAATCACTTCGTTGATGATAAACCGCAGGAACTTTTCCGAAAACTCGGGATCGAGCTGGGCTTCGCCGGCCAGTTTGCGCAGCCGCGCAATCTGGGCTTCTTCGCGGCTGGGATCGCTCGGCGGCAGGGCGTGTTCAGCTTTATAAGTGCCGACCGCCTTGGTGATACGAAAGCGTTCGGCCAGAATGTGGATCAGTGCGGCATCGATGTTGTCGATGCTGGCGCGAAAACTCGCGAGCACTGGATCGGACAATGGTTGGGGTGGGGTCTGTGACATGAAAGGCTGGCTAGCATGACATTTTGCGCAATACCATTGCTCGCTTTGCACTTGCGCGGCGGCTAACGCGGTGGTTATGCGCTAAGGCCATGAGCGCTGACGTCATCCCCCTAAAACCGCGCGCCAGCGAACCTTCGTTGGGCCCGATCATGGCGCTTACCGCGCATGGCATGAATGCGGTTAATTCGGTGATCCTTGACCGGATGCAGAGCGAAATTCCGCTAATCCCCACGGTCGCCGGGCACCTAATTGCAGGCGGGGGCAAGCGGATGCGCCCGATGCTCACGCTCGCGGGTGCGGCGCTGTGCGAGTATCAGGGCACGCGTCACTACAAGTTGGCTGCGGCGGTGGAATTTATTCACACTGCCACGCTGCTCCACGACGATGTGGTCGATGGCAGCGAACTGCGCCGAGGCAAGGCTGCCGCCAATTTGATATTCGGCAACCCTGCGACCGTGCTGGTTGGAGATTTCCTGTTCACCCGCAGCTTTGAATTGATGGTCGAGGATGGCAGCCTCAAAGTGCTCAAGATCCTGTCGAGCGCCAGTTCGGTGATTTCGGAGGGCGAGGTCGATCAGCTCTCCGCTCAGCGACAGATCGAAACTAGCGAAGAGCGCTACCTTGGAATTATCGGCGCGAAGACCGCCGCGCTGTTCGCCGCCGCAACCCGGATCGCTGCGGTGGTGGCTGAAAAGAGCGAGACGGAAGAGCGCGCGCTCGAAGACTATGGCCGTAATTTGGGCATCGCTTTCCAGCTGGTCGACGATGCCATCGACTACGATTCGGATGAAGCCGAAATGGGCAAGGGCACAGGTGACGATTTTCGGGAGGGCAAGATGACCCTGCCGGTGATCCTGGCTTATGCCCGCGGCACCCCGTTCGAACGCGCGTTCTGGAAGGACGCGATCATGGGCCACCGCAATTCAGACGCCGATTTGGCGCATGCTGTCGATCTGATCCGCCAGCACGATGCGGTTAGCGCCACCCGAGATCGCGCGCGGCATTTTGCCCAACGCGCAATCGCCGCGATTGCCGGCTTCCCGCCCAGCGAAGCGCGCAGTGCGATGGTCGAAGCGGCCGAGTTTGCAGTAGCGCGCCGCTTTTGATTTTCGACGGTCGGTCGGTTCATCGTTGAGGGGATGCGATTCAGCGGTTGTCGCGCTGTGCTTGCGGTGAGCGGAGCCCTGGATTCAGCCATTCTTAACTACGCCGGGACGATTGTAAATGTTCTTGGGGGCCACTCAAATCGAGGGCCGTAAAATGATGGAATACCACAACTCCCGCCCCGCCCGGATCGTTGGGCCGCACCGTGAAATAATCACCCGCGACACTCTGCCGCCGGCCGATACCTCGCGCTGGGTTGCCAGCCGCAAGGCCCAGGTGGTGGCGGCGGTTGAAAGCGGATTGATGACCATCGATGAGGTGATGCTGCGTTATCGGCTGAGCCTGGAAGAATTCTATTCATGGCAGCGCGCATTAAGCCGTGCGGGCGTTCCCGGCCTCAGGGTGTCTTGGTCACAGCAGGATCGTGCCGCGCGTCGCCGTCACCGCGATTCGGTCAACACGCGATTGCGCGAATTGGTATCAGTTTAAAAGCTTTACCCAAGTTGCCGGACGTCCGCTTGCATCCCGGGCGTCCGGCGCACTTGACCCTGCGGCGGCAAACCGGCACTTCGGTTGCGAACAACAACCATTCAGTGTCCGGAGAATCTCCTACATGCAACATAATCGCCTCGGCAAGTCCGCCATAGTCGTGTCCGACATCTGCATGGGGACGATGACCTTCGGCAGTCAGGCCGACGAAGCTGCGGCACTGCGCATGCTTGACCGCAGCTTCGACGCCGGGATCGACTTTTACGACACCGCCGAGGGCTATCCGGTACCGCCCGATGCCAAATGGGTGGGACGGACCGAGGAAATCGTCGGCAAGTGGCTCAAGACCAAGCCGCGCGATGCAATCATTCTGGCGACCAAGGTCTCCGGGCCCAGCCACGTTTGGTTCCGCAGTCCGCTGCGCAACGGAATGACCGCGCTCGATCGGCGCAACATCGTGAGCGCGGTCGAAGCCAGCCTGACCAAACTCGGCACCGACTATATCGACTTGTACCAGACGCACTGGCCCGATCACGAGCTCGCCTATGACGAAACAATGGAGGTCCTCGACGAATTGATCAGGGCGGGAAAGGTGCGGATCACCGGCTGTTCGAATGAGACCAGCTGGGGGCTAATGAAAAGCATCGCCGCGTCAGAGCGTCTAGGTGTTGCGCGCTATCAAACGATCCAGAACAATTTCAGCCTGAACAATCGCCGGTTCGAGGATGAATTGGCGCAGGTTTGCCGACAGGAAGGGGTCAGCCTGATTCCTTATTCGCCGATTGGCGGCGGGGTGCTGTCGGGTAAATATCAAGACGGAGCGCGGCCCGAAGGCGCGCGGTTCTCGCGCTATCTGGGCATGGAAGGGCGTCAGGCGGCGATGGGGCGGCGGTTCGTCAACGATAAGTCGCTCGCCTCAACCGCGCGCTTTGCCGAGATTGCGAAGGAAGCCGGGATCAGCACGGTGACGCTGGCGGTGGCCTGGTCGAAGCAGCACGATTTCGTCGCCTCGACGATTGTCGGGGCGAGTCAGGAAGACCAGCTCGACGAAATTTTCGCTGCGATCGATCTACTTTTGTCGGACGATACTATGAAAGCGATCAACAAGGTTTCGAAGGAAATCATGTACCCGATGGGATAAGGGTCGGCGCATGACCATGCTGCCGATCCACGCCGTGCTGCCCGATCTGCTCGCCGCTTTGCGCGGGCAGACCAACGCCGTGCTGATCGCGCCGCCGGGCGCGGGCAAGACCACTGCGGTTGCCCCGGCCTTGCTGGGGGAAAGCTGGTGCACGGGCAGCGTGATTGTGCTGTCACCGCGCCGCGTGGCCGCGCGTGCGGCTGCGGAGCGAATGGCCGAGCTGCTGGGCGAGCTAGCGGGTGAAACGATCGGTTACCTCACCCGGCTCGATGCCAAACGGTCTGCGAAGACCCGCGTGCTGGTGGTGACCGAGGCGATCTTCGTCGCGATGATCCTCAACGATCCCGAATTGGCCGGCGTATCAGCTGTGCTGTTCGATGAAGCGCACGAACGCCACCTCGATAGCGACCTCGGCCTTGCATTGGCGATCGAAAGTGCAGCGGTGCTGCGCGATGATCTGCGGCTGGTGGTGATGTCGGCCACGATTGATGGTGCGCGATTTGCTGCACTGCTTGGCGATGCCCCAGTGATCGAAAGCGCGGGGCAGGCGCATCCGCTGGCAATCCGCTGGCTGGGCGCGCGGGCTGATTTGCGGATCGATGATGCTGTTTCCAGTGCAGTGCTGATCGCGTGGCGGGAACAGCATGGTGATATTCTTGCCTTTTTGCCAGGGGTCGGCGAGATCGAGCGCACGCGCGAGCGACTAGCCGAGAAGCTGCCGCAAGCCCTCGTGCTGCCGCTGCACGGACAGGTTGAGCCCACTGCACAGCGGGCAGCGATCAAGCGCGATCCGCAAGGGCGCCGGAGGATCGTGCTGGCCACCGCGATTGCGGAAACGTCGCTGACGCTCGACGGAGTTTCGGTGGTGGTCGATGCCGGTTTGTCTCGGCGGGCGGAATTCGACAAGGCTGCGGGCGTCACCCGGCTGGTCACGCATCGCGCTTCGCAGGCGGCCGCAGCGCAGCGCGCTGGCCGCGCGGCGCGGCAGGGGGCGGGCGTGGCATACCGAATGTGGGAAGAGGCGGGGCATCCGGGACGGGCCGCATTCGATCCGCCCGAAATGCTCACATCGGACCTAGCCCCGCTGCTTCTGACGCTCGCGCAATGGGGCACGTCGGAACCGGCGGCAATGGCCTGGCTGGATCCCCCGCCAGCTGCAGCATTGGCCGCAGCAACGGCGACCTTGCAAGCGCTTGGCGCACTCGACCGTGACGGTAAGATCACGCGGCATGGCCGCAGCATGTCCGCGTTGCCGATGGCCCCGCCGCTGGCGCACATGCTGCTTTTTGCTGCGCAGCATGGCGCGGAGCAGGCTGCAGCAAAATTGGCCCTGCTGTTGCAGGAGCGCGGGCTGGGCGGGCGCGGTGACGACCTGGCGGCGCGGGTGGAACGGTGGAACGCTGACCGGTCCGGACGGGCTGAGGCATCGCGCAAGTTGGCGGCTGGTTGGGCGCGTTTGGCGAGCATCCAGGGTACACAAAGTTCCGCTCTGCCGCTCGGCATCCTGCTCGGCGAAGCCTATCCCGGCAACATTGCTCGTCGCCGCTCACCAGGTGGCGAAGAGTGGCTGACCGTGGGCGGTCGCGGCTTACGGCTTGACTCGGCATCGCCATTGGCGCGCGCAGAGTGGCTCGCGGTGGGCGCGGCGCAAGGTGATGCCAAGGGCGCGCGGATCACCGGGGCGATTGCACTGGACGAGGCTGAGATTACTCGCTGGCTTGGCCACCGGATCGAGCGGCGCTCAACTTTGCGCTGGATCGCCGATGAGCGCCGGGTCGAAGCCTTGCTAGAAGCCCGACTGGGCGCGATCACGATGTCCCGCGGTCCCGATCCCAAACCAAACCCGATTGCGATCCGGGCATTTCTGGTTGCGCAAATTATTGGCGGCGGGCTTGGCCTGCTCAACCTGTCACCCGCCAGCTCTGCGCTGCTCACCCGCGCGCGCTATGCCGGGATCGCTGCGCTCAGCAATGAGGCGCTGCTGGCCGAACTTGATGATTGGCTCGGCCCGATGCTCACTCGGCGGCTTGATGAGCTTAATCCGGCACGGCTGGAGGCGGCGTTGCGGGCGCGGCTGGATCACGGCGCGCGGCAACAACTGGAGGCCCTGGCCCCGGCCCAATTCACCAGCCCGGCGGGCACTAGCCATGTGATCGACTACGCCGATCCCGGCGGGCCCTCAGTTGAACTCAGGGTCCAAGCGCTGTTTGGGCTGGACCGGCATCCAATGTTTGGCCGCCCGCCGCAGCCGCTGCTGCTCAAACTGACTTCGCCCGGCGGCAAGCCGGTACAGACCACACGCGATTTGCCGGGGTTTTGGCGCGGATCGTGGCGCGACGTGCAGCGCGACATGAAAGGCCGCTACCCCCGCCACCGCTGGCCAGATACGCCGTGGAGCGAAGCGCCCAGCCTTAAGACCAAGAACGCGTTCAATGCTTCGACAGGCTCGTCATGAGCGGGGTTGATTCTGCCCGCGATTCGCCGCAAGCGGACCAGCATGTCAGCTCGAATTTTCCAGCGCCCTAAGAACGCCATGCAATCGGGTAAAGCTCGGCTGGACGAATGGATCCTTGAGTTCGCCCCGGCTGAGGCCAAACGGCCTGACCCGCTGATGGGCTGGGCCGGTTCGGGCGACACCCAGGCGCAGGTCCAATTGACTTTCGCCGACAGCGCCGCCGCGCTGGTCTACGCAAACAAGTACGGGATTGCCGCCGAAGTCCATGTGACTCCGCCGCGCCGGCTTAAGCTGCAAACCTACGCTGACAATTTCCGCTGATTTCGGCAAAGATAAAACGGGCCGGCTGTAACCGCGACC
>JAYTIS010000043.1:0-3239 GCA_043731725.1 Novosphingobium sp. | reverse complement strand
GCATGTAGCGGTTCGGTGACCGTCAGATCAGCGATGGTGTTGGCGACAGTTGCCTCGGTCAGCCCAGCAATCGAGATGATATCGCCGGCACGCGCCTCTTCAACCGGGACCCGCTCCAGTCCGCGAAACGCCAGCAACTTCGATGCCCGGCCGGTTTCGATCACATTACCGTCCGAATCGAGCGCGTGGATCGGCGAATTGACTTTGACCGTACCCGACTGAACCTTGCCGGTCAGGATCCGGCCAAGGAAATTGTCGCGGTCGAGCAGCGTGACCAGGAACTTAAACGGCCCGTCAACGTCGGCCGCCGGGGCCGGGACATGGCTAACGATCTTTTCGAACAGCGGTTTTAACGTGCCTTCGCGCGCGTCTTGGTCTTCGCTGGCATAGCCATTGCGGCCTGAGGCGTAGAGCACTGGGAAATCGCACTGCTCGTCGCTTGCCTCAAGGCTGACGAACAGGTCGAACACTTCGTCGAGCACTTCCTGAGCTCGGCCGTCCTGGCGGTCGATCTTGTTGACCACCACGATTGGGCGGAGCCCCAGCGCGAGCGCCTTGCCGGTGACGAACTTGGTTTGCGGCATCGCCCCTTCAGAGCTGTCAACCAGCAGGATCACCCCGTCGACCATCGACAGGATGCGTTCCACCTCGCCGCCGAAATCGGCGTGGCCCGGGGTATCGACGATATTAATATGCGTGACCGTGCCATCCGCGCCCGGCCATTCGACTGAGGTGCACTTGGCCAAAATGGTGATCCCGCGTTCTTTTTCGAGATCGTTCGAATCCATCGCCCGCTCTTCCACGCGCTGGTTGTCGCGGAAGGTGCCAGACTGGCGGAACAGTTGGTCCACCAAAGTGGTTTTGCCATGATCGACGTGCGCGATAATCGCAATATTGCGCAAGGGTAGCTGGGCGGACATCTGAATTCTCTCAGTCGGGGAAGGGCAACGCCGTGCTGCGCCGCAACATTGGCCGCGCCACTAGCGCAAGAGTGCGCTTGGGGCAAGCGGGGCTTGCCAAGTCTTGGTTCCTGTGGTCGTTTTGCCGCTCGATTGCAAAGCTAGGGGGCAGGAGGCATAAATGTTTCAACGGATGGTCGCGCCATATCGACGCTATTTTGACTTTTCTGGTAGATCATGCCGCAAAGAGTACTGGCTCTTTCATCTGGCTCTTGTGATCTTAATCGTCTGTTTAATTGTAGTTGGCGAAGTTGCTGATAGCAGTCTCGCATCAAATCAATTTTCCAATGTTGGATTTTCCATATTTGGGTTAGTCTTTTTAGTATCAGTAATTCCACATTTGGCTGTGACGATACGTCGATTTCATGATCAAGGTCTTTCCGGTTGGTATTACCTTTGGTCATTTTTCCCTTACATTGGAGGTCTAATCCAAATTTACTATATGGTTCAAAAGGGAACTCCCGGTGAAAATGGTTGGGGCCAAGATCCACTTGAAGCAGGAGTGGATACGGATATCTTCGCTTAAAGCTCGCGCAGCGCCTGCGCCGGTTTCGCCCTCAGTAAAGGGAGTGAAGCCGCCAGCGCGAAGCCGATCACCAGCGTCAGCCCCAGGCCGAGTACGCCCAGCACGGTGGGCCAATCGGGCAGCCAGTCGAAGGCGAACAGCTTGACCACCACCAGCCAGGCGATGCCGCTGCCCAGCGCCATCGCGACCCCGGCCAAGAGTGTGGCAAGCAAGGCGTATTCGGCCAATTGCAGCAGCAGCAACTGACGTTGGCTCGCGCCCAGCACGCGCAGGATCACGTTGTCGTAAGTGCGCGCCGCCCGCGCCGCCGCAATCGCGCCAAGCAGCACGGCAATCCCCGCCAACACCGCCACCGAAGCCGCCGATAGGATCGCCAGGCTTACCTGCCGCAGCAGATCGCGCGCCTGGGTCAGCACGCCGCCCACTTCGATCACCGAACTGGCCGGGAACGCGCGGACCAGGCTGCGCAACAGATCACCGCGCGGGGTACCCTTGGGCAGGTTGATCGTTGCGGCCAGATTGTGCGGGGCGTCCTCGATGGCATTGGGGCTGAACACCATAACGTAGTTGAAGCCCATCGAATCCCAGTCGATGCGCCGCAGCGAGGCGATCCGCGCGGTGCGTTCGACCCCCAGCAGTCCGATTGTCAACTGATCGCCGAGCTTTAAGTTCAGGGCGGCGGCGAGCTTCTCGTCAATCGAGACCAGCGGCTCGCCGGTGTAGCCACGGGGCCACCACTTCCCGGCGGTCACCACGTTGCCATCGGGCACTTCGTCCGCATAGGTCAGCCCGCGCTCACCGCGCAACGGCCAGGCCTCTTCGGGAATTTCCTTGAGCTGGGCCACGCGGGTCATCGCGTTAGACGGCCCATAAGCCAGGATCGCGCCGCGCAGAGCCGGGACCAGCCGGACTTTGGCCGCTGGAGCGAGCTTGGTCACCGCCGTCACGAATTCTCCGCCGCGCGCCTTCGGCACATCAAGCACAAAGTAGTCAGGCGCGCGCTGCGGAACCCGTGCGGCGATATTGGCATCAAGGCTGGACTGGATCGCGGCGAGCGTCACGAAGGCCGCCAGCCCGAACCCGAGCGCCGTGACCAGCGATCCGGTCTGCGCTCCGGGGCGGTGCAGATTGGCCAGCGCGATCCGCAGCAGTGGCGCCTTGGGACGGGGAAGCATGGCAGCGAGCCAGCGGATCAACCAACCAAGCGCTCCGAGGAGCAGCAGCAACGCCAGCGCACCGCCAAGAAACCACGCGGTGATCAGCTTGGCCGCGCTGGTCAGCAGTGCCAGCGCGGCAATCGCGCTCATTCCCAGCCCGACCGGCAGCACGGCATCGCGCCAGCTCTGCTTCAGCGGTGAGACCCGCGCGCGCAACAGCGCCATCGCTGGAAATCGCCGGGCCGACAGCAGCGGCGGGGCTGCGAACACCAGGGCGATCAGCAGGCCATACAGCGCGGCCTTGGCCAGCGCGCCGGGATCGAACACCAGCCCCGGCGAAACCGGCAGCAGATCGCCCAAAGCTGCCGCAAGCAGCGGCGTCACCAGCACGCCGGCGATCAATCCCAAGCCGCTGCCGATCAACGCCGCTACGCCAATCTGCAACAAATATATCCGCGCAATATCGCCGCTGGTTGCGCCCAGCACTTTGAGCGTAGCTACACTGCCGCGCCGGGCTTCCATGTACGAAGCGACCCCGCCGCCGATCCCGATCCCGGCAATCGCCAGCGCGGCGAGGCCCACCAGCACCAGAAAATC
>JAYTIS010000042.1:0-2517 GCA_043731725.1 Novosphingobium sp. | reverse complement strand
TCACTTTGCGCCACCAATCGGCCGCGCCGCGAGCCCGGTCAGGCTGGCTTCTGAATCGAGCAGGAACTGGCCCGAAGCGACGACCTTTTCACCCGCTGCAAGCCCTGCCAGAATTTCAGTCTGCCCTCCGCCTTCGCGGCCAGTGCGAACTTCGGCCGGTTGATAGCGGCCGTCTCCGCTCGCCAGCATGACAATTGTGCGGGCTCCGGTGCGGATCACGGCTTCGCTGGGAACCAGTAGCGCTGGCCTGGCGTCGCCCCCGAGCGACACCTGCGCGAACATACCAGGGCGCAGCCGTCCGCCGTGATTGGATAGCTCGATGCGCACGGTCAACGTGCGGCTATCGGCTTGCGCGGTTGGCAGGATAGCAACAATCCGGCCGCCGAATGGCTCACCCGGGAAAGCAGTGAGCGCGGCGGTCGCGTGCTGCCCAATGCGCAGGCTACCCGACTGTGCCTCAGGCACGGCAGCATTGAGCCATACCGTGCCGACGCCCGTAACCTGCGCCAAGGTCTGCCCCAGACCGAGCGTCATCCCTGCGCGAACATCAAGGGTCTGAATCACCCCCGAGATTGGCGAGGTAATCGTTACCGTGCCATTGGTCCGTCCCGAACGCTCGACGCTGGCAATCAGGCCATCGGACATGCCCAGCAGCTTGAGCCGTTTTCGGGCTGCGGCGGTGAGATCGGGCCTGTCGAGCCGTCTGACCGCGAGGAACTCGGTCTGTGCGCCGCCCCATTCGGGCAACTGGACATCGGCAATCGGTGCACCCGCGGCTATCACATCGCCGGGTGCGCGGGCATAAACACGGGCAACGAACCCGCCTGAGCGTGCTTGAACGATCGCCACATCGCGCTGGTTGAAGTCGATGCTGCCGGTAACATTCAGCGGTGCCGCCAAAGAGCCGATCTGCGCGGTAACCACCCGAATACCCAGGTTCTGCATCGCGGATGGATCGATCTTTACGCCCGGTGAAGCTCCCGCCGCCCCGGCCGCATCGGCATATTTGGGTTGGGTCTTCATCCCCATCGAGCTCAGTGAATTGGCATTGTTGTAATGCTCTTGGGGCACCATTGGATCGTAATAGTAGAGGATCTTGCGCTCGCCAGAGTTCGCAGCCGGGGGAGCAGCACCCTCGCTTCCGCGCTGGCCAAACCAGTATCCGCCGCCGCCGCCGACTAGCACTGCCGCCAGTATTCCAACGCGCCAGCGCGCCGCAGTGGTAACCTCCGAGCTCATCGCCGCATCTCCCCATATGTGTAGTTGATCCGGATCGCATCACGCGCGACGTCGGCTTCGCGTGACAGCGCATCGACTTCGGCTTCGGCCTCAGCCAGTGTCGAAAGCAGCGCGCTACCGAGATCGATCTTGCCCGAGGCGTAGCTCGCCATGTCGAGTTCGGCCCGTCGCTTGGCGAGCGGCACCAAAGTGTTACGCGCATTTTCGAGTCGCCGCATATGCATCGCATGATCTGCAAGATCGCTATCGAGCGCGACCAAGGTGTCGCGTTCTCCCGCTTCGCGCAGCAGGCGCGCCCGGCTTGCCTCACTTTCGCGCGCGGCGATCAGCGGATCCTGCCGGTGTTTGCCAAAGAAAGGCAGATCGATGCTGACGGCAACCGAGACCATGTCGCCATAAGCCGGATTGCGGTGGCCATACGATGTGCTTACCCGCCAATCGGGTCGCTTTTCGGCGCGGGCGAGCTCGGTAGCCGCGTCAGCGGCGAGTGCCTGGGCATCCAGCGTCTGGAGGCGCGGCAACAAAGCCACTTGCGCGCGCAATGCAGGACCATCCACTTCGAGGACGGGCGGGGCGCCAGCAGCGTCCGCATCTGGGTCACCCGTCAAACGCGCCAGCCTGGACTTCGCTTTGGCGACTTCGGCCTCGAGTTCGCTGCGGCGGTCGTTGACGAGGGCACGCAACTGCTCAGGCTCAAGCGCCTGCGACGGCCGAGCGGAACCCGATGCCAACCGCGCGGTGACAGTAGACTGCAGATCACCAAGAGCTTCGTCGAGCCGCTGGAGCTGGGCCAGCCGCCGCTTGGCGTAATAGAGATCGACCCAAGCAAGCGCGGTCTCAAGCCGGACATTCTGAGCCTCGACCGCAAGATCGGCCTCGGCAACGTCGACGTCCGCCTGTGCCCGCCCCCGCCGGGCAAGGCGCTTGGCAGGATTGGGAAATGCCTGTTCGATGCCGACGCGCCCCATCGTCATGCTGTCCCCATTGAAGCTGAACGCCGGGGGGCCGGAGACGGGGAAATTGTCCACGCCGACTGTCAGGGTCGGATCGGGCAGCCGGCCGGCGGCAATGGCGGCCGAGCGCGTGGCTTCAACCCCAGCTTCGTTCGCCTGCACCGACGGCGCATTTGCTTCTGCGCGCTCCAGTGCGACATTGAACGTCAGTGGTTCCGCAGCGGCTGGCCCCGCAGATATGGCTATGGCAACTGCGAGTGCAGCCGCACCAATCCTGTCCATCGAAATTCCTCGGATAAACGCAAAGAAGCGGCAGGCGACCGTT
>JAYTIS010000041.1:0-3953 GCA_043731725.1 Novosphingobium sp. | reverse complement strand
CTCGACAGGCGCGGCAAGCGTGCGCTCAATGCGAATTGTGTCGGGTGATGTGCGTTTGATCAGCGCGCCCATTTCCGTTGCTGCTTCAATCATAATCGATTTCCCTTTTCTCATGTTCGATAATCGCCTCAAGCCGGTCGAGGCGGCCGGTCCAGAACTTTTCCCACTGTCTGAGCCAGCCTTCGGCTTGGGCCAGCGGCGCTGCCCTGAGCGCGCAGATCTGTTGCCGGCCACTTTTGCGGCGCTCGACCAGCCCGGCGCTTTCGAGCACTTTCACATGCTTGGATGCACCGGCGAAGGTCATTTTGAATGGTGCCCCGAGTTCGCCGATCGATTTGTCGCCAAGGGCCAGGCTCGCGAGCATGCCCCGTCTAGTCGGATCGGCAAGAGCATGAAACGTTGCGTCGAGATAATGATCAACCATTTGGTTGAGTAACCGCATCACATCTCGATTGTCAACCATTTAGTTTAATGATTTTTGCGAGGTGAACTGGAAAAGCGCTGATCGGGACTTGTTCCTGTTGCACACTGTTTAGAAGTGCCAAATCACGGCTTTTTGCCGTGCCGAGTTCCGGCACGAGGTGGTCCGTAGGCTATGCTATGGCGCTCGTCGGTTGCTGTTCGCAAGCAGCCAGAATGAGGCGGGGAGGTGCACGATGCCCACCCCCGCTCAAATCTCACATCCCGTCAAGACCCTTGCTGACCAAAACATTCACCGAGACTCGGCGGTTCTGGGCCTTGCCTTCGGGCGTGTCATTGCTCGCCAGTGGGTCCGCGGCGGCCATTCCGGTAGGGGTTAGCATCCGATAAGGCTTCCAGTGGCATACCTGCTGTAGATAGTTGATCACGCCAGCGGCGCGCTTTTCGCTAAGCGGCTGATTGACTTCATCGCTTCCGGTTGAATCGGTGTACCCAACCACCAGCAGCAGTGCGTTATTCGTTGCCTCGGCGGCGGTTGCTGCGGTGCACAGATCGGTTTTGGCCTGGGGCGACAGCACCGCCTTGCCCGTATCGAAATACACGTTCGTCGTGCTCTTGATATTATATTTGTCGATATCACCCATCCGGCCGCGCAGGGCCTCGGTGGCTGCGGTCTGTTCGTCGAAGCCTTGGGCGGTGCCGTTGCGGATCATTGCCGCAGTCTTAAGATCGTTGTTCTTAAAGCTGATCTGGCTTGCCACCAGGCCATCGGCTGACTGCCAGGTCTTGACGGAAACTGGCAAGCCATTGAGCAGCGAAGCCGCGGTGTATTTTCCCTTACCGCCGCCGAACAGTCCCCCACCCGCCTTGATTTGGGTAGCATCGGTGATGGCGATAACGGTGCTAGTGCCGTCAGCAGCGGTCACTTTGATCTTGCCGCCAGTGCGCGCCGATATGATGCCTTTGATCTCGGGCCCGGCAGCCATGCGCTCGCCAGTTACGACGATGCTGGGATCGGGCGAGCTCGGCTGCTGCGCAGCCAAGCTGCTCGAGACCGGCAAGGTCGCCATGGCAAACAGCACCAGCGCCGCTGAACCTTTGGAAATCACACGCATACGCTACTCCTTCGAATTGCCGGGCCTCGCCGCGAGCAGATGCATGGGCCGTGGTCAGATACACGTTGACCGCATATTAACAGCGGCACCAAGAGTCTTGCCAGAGCCGGTAGTTCGAGCGCGCCATGCGGCGAACCGAGGAAAATCCTGCCGAGCGAGCCGCAGACTGCGAATTTTCGACTAGTGCGCTGCACCCCAGCTAACCCCAACGCCGATCTCTACCCCCAGCGGCACGTCGAGCTTGACCATCGGCTCAGCCGCTCCGGCCATTACCGCGCGGATCACTACACTCGCCGCCGTCACGTCACCTTCGGGCAGCTCGAACACCAGCTCGTCGTGGACCTGCAGCAGCATCTGAACATGCTCCAACCCGGCTTCCTTAAGCGCGGGCATCATCCGCACCATTGCGCGCTTGATGATGTCCGCCGCAGTGCCCTGGATCGGGGCGTTGATCGCAGCGCGTTCAGAGCCGGCGCGTTCGTTGGGATTTTGCGAATTGATCCGCGGGAACCAGGTCTTGCGGCCGAAAAGTGTTTGCGAATAACCTTGGCTGCGCACCGTTTCCAACGTGGCGTGGATGTAGTTGCGGATGCCCGGGAAGCGTTCGAAATATCGGTCGATCATCGCTTGGGCCTCGTCCGAAGAGACCCCCAGGCGCCCGCCCAGCCCCCAGCGTGAGATACCGTAAAGGATCGCAAAGTTGATCGTCTTAGCCCGGCCGCGGGTATCGCGGTTGACGTCGCCGAACATCTCCATCGCGGTCCGCGCATGGATGTCCTCGTCCGCCGCAAAGGCTTCCTTGAGCGAGGGCACGTCCGCCATATGCGCCGCGAGCCGCAGCTCGATCTGGCTGTAATCGGCCGCGAGCAAGACGTTGCCCGGCTCGGCCACGAAAGCATCACGGATCTGCCGGCCGAGTTCGGTGCGGATCGGAATGTTCATCAGATTGGGATCGGTCGAGGAGAGCCGCCCAGTCTGGGCCCCGACCAGGCTGTAGCTGGTGTGAACGCGGTTCGTACGCGGGTTGATCGCGGCCTGCAGCGCCTCGGTATAGGTCGAACGCAGCTTGGACAGGTGGCGCCATTCGAGCACCTTGGTGGCAAATTCGGCGCCCTCACCCGCGAGCCGTTCGAGCACCGACTGATCGGTCGAATATTGCCCCGATTTGCCCTTTTTGCCGCCCTTGTAGCCGAGCTTGTCGAACAGCACATCGCCAAGCTGCTTAGGGCTGCCGATCGTGAAGGGTTGCCCGGCCCCAGCGTACACTTCCTGCTCGAGCGCGGCGATCGCGGCGGCAAAGGTGGTCGACAGCCCGGCCAGTGCATCGCGATTGACCTTGACCCCGGCGCGCTCCATCGCTGCCACGACTGGGATCAACGGTCGATCGACTCGCTCGTAAATCCGCGTTGCGGCTTCTTCGCTTAACCGCGGTTTGAGCACGCGGTGCAGCCGCCAGGTCACTTCGGCATCTTCGGCAGCATATTCGGTCGCGCGGTCCAGCGGCACTTCGCTGAACGAGATCAGTTTTTTGCCGGTGCCGCACACATCCTTGAAGGTTAGCGTGGTGTGGCCAAGGTGCCGCGTCGATAGCTCGTCCATCCCGTGCCCGCCGCCGATCCCATCCTCGCTGCGCCCGGCATCGAGGTCGAAGCTCAGCACCATCGTATCGTCAATCGGCGCGACCATGATCCCGTGCCGCGCGAGGATGTTGATGTCATATTTGATGTTCTGCCCAACCTTGAGCACCGCATCGCTTTCCAACAGCGGTTTGAGGATTGCCAGGGCCTCGGCCAGGGGCACTTGATCGGGGATCTGCGCGAACATGTCTGTGCCGCCGTGTCCAAGCGGGATGTAGCAAGCATCACCCGGTCCCAGCGCCAGACTCACTCCAGCAAGATCGGCGCGCATCGCATCAAGCGCGGTGGTTTCAGTATCGACCGCGACCATTCGCGCGGCCATGGCGCGGTCAACCCAGCCTTGCAGTGCTGCAGCGGTTTGCACGCATTCGTAACGCGAGCGATCAATCGGCGGCAATTCGGGCAGTGGCTGGCGAGTGCTGGCGGCGCTGGTCCCGCTGATTGCCCCGGGCGTCACTGCGGCGCCCGGTTTCAAATCATTGCGCCGTTCGGGGCTGCCGCGCCCTTCGCCCAACCGTTTGAGCAGGCTGGTAAAACCGTGCCTGGTCAGGAACGCCGCGAGCGGATCGGGAAGGATTGCGGTCAATTTGAAATCATCGATTGCCATCGGCAGCGGGCAATCTTCCTTCAGTTGCACCAGCACCCGGCTCAGCCGCGCCATGTCGGCCTGTTCGATCAGGCTTTCCTGCATTTTCGACGGCTTCATCGTTGCTGCAGCAGCCAGCGCGCCTTCCAAACTGCCAAATTCCTGCACCAGTTTGGTTGCCGTCTTGGGCCCGAT
>JAYTIS010000040.1:0-2929 GCA_043731725.1 Novosphingobium sp. | reverse complement strand
GCGGTGTGCAAGTCGCGCCGGGTGTAGAACAGTCCGGTTTCGATCCGCAGTCCCGCACTCAGCGGTAATTTGCCGATCGCTCCCCAAAGCCAGGTATCGGTATTGCGCCCGGTCCAGCCTTGGCTGAGGTCTTCGCCGCGCTTCAGCCGCGGCGGTCCGGCGCTGCCCGTGAGGAACAAAGTGGGCCGAGCTTCGTCGCTGCGAATGCGGAAATCCCCGGCGAACAGCAACAGTTCCGCCCCCGGCGTAGAGCGCATTGCCAGTGTTCCGCCAAAGGTCCGAAAAAAACCAGTGCCGCCCTCGGTGCGCAGCGCGTTGCGAAACCCCACACCGCCTGACAGCCCCAGTTGTTCACCACGCAAGGGTTGCTTGACTTCGAACGAGCCGCCGAGTCCCAGAGAATTCGAAGAACCAGTGTCGAACGTAGCGCTGTAGCTGGGTTTGGCCCGAGGTTGAGTCAGAGAATAGTCCACCAGTCCAGTCGGCGCCGGGAATGGATAGCGCTGCGAGGCCGGGCCGACGCGGATCGTATTGCCATCGATCAGCCGGGTCGAAACCCGATCCACCTGATCGAAATAAAGCCCTTCAAGCCGTACGTTTCCGGCCTCGACTGGGTTGAATCCGCGGACATCTTCGGCGGTATAGAGCCCGCTCTTCTCGTTTCCGACCGAGCGCCCGAACGCATCGCTCGATTGGGTGGTGACATTGTCCGACGCGCGCTGCGCAGCGGCTGCATGCGGCAGCGCAACGAACGCTATGCCGACCATCAAACCTAGTTTCAAATAACCACTCACGCGCCGCCCTTAGCGCAAGTTCGCAGCTTGAAAAGCCCCTACGCGTCGCCGCGTTCGGCCGGATCCTCGTGAAGCCACGCCGCGTGCTTGGGCGCGCGCTTGGTCGCGGCCCATTCATTGAGCATCACCGGCGCAAGCGCGCGCAGTTCGGCATACTGCTCAGGCGTACCGATATTGCAGGCCAGTTCCAGCCGATGGCCGTTGGGATCGAAGAAATAGATCGAGCGGAAGATCCCGTGATAGGTCGGGCCGAGCACGTCCACGCCTTGCGCCTCGATATGCGCCCTGGCCGCCAGCAGTGCATTCACATCGGCAACCTCGAACGCGATATGCTGGACCCAGGCTGGGGTATTGGGATCCTTGCCCATCTCGGGTTGCTGCGGCAGTTCAAAAAATGCCAGCACATTGCCGCCCCCGCAATCGAGGAAGATGTGCATGTAAGGATCGAACTCGCCGGTCGATGGGACATGATCCTCGGCAAAGGCGGTGGTGTAGGTCATCCCCAGCACCCGCGCGTACCAGTCGACCGTCTCCTGCGCATCTTTGCAGCGATAGGCAACGTGGTGGATGCGGTTGAGGATTGGAGGCTGCGACATCACACGGGCTCCTTTGCACCAAGCACGCCGCGCTTCAGCTGATCGCGTTCGATCGACTGGAACAGCGCGGTAAAGTTGCCCTCGCCGAACCCTTCGTCCTTCTTGCGCTGGATGAATTCGAAGAACACCGGGCCGATCTGCGTTTCGGAAAAGATCTGCAGCAGCAGCCGCGGATCGCCATCTTGGGTTGAGCCATCCAGCAGTATCCCCCGCTTTTGAAGTTCCGCAGAAGGCTCGCCATGACCCGGCAGCCGGTCCTCGAGCATTTCGTAATAGGTATCGGGCGGCGGCGCCATGAACGGCGTGCCAATTGCTTTCAGCCGGTCCCAGGTCGCAATCAGATCATCGCAGATTAGGGCGATGTGCTGAATTCCTTCGCCATTGTAAGCGCGCAGGAATTCCTCGATCTGTCCGCCGCCAGCCTTGCCTTCTTCGTTAAGCGGGATGCGGATCTTGCCGTCGGGGGCGGTCATCGCCTTACTGGTCAGGCCAGTATATTCACCCTTGATATCGAAAAAGCGGATCTCACGGAAACCCGCGATGCGCTCGTAAAACGACGCCCAGTGCGCCATCCGCCCGCCATAAACGTTGTGAGTCAGGTGATCGATTAGCTTGAGCCCTGCGCCGACGGGATGACGCTCCGCGCCAGGTTCATAGACAAAGTCGATATCGTAGATCGACAAGTCGCCGCCCGCCTGGCCTTCGTAACGATCGATCAGGTAGATAATCGAGCCGCCGATCCCGCGAATGGCCGGCAGACTGAGCTCCATCGGTCCGGTCTTGAGTTCGACCGGCTCGGCTCCGCGCGCAAGCGCCTGCGCATAGGCTTTGGCCGCATCCTTGACGCGCCAACCCATCCCGCAGGCTGATGCGCCGTGCTCGGCAGCAAAGTAAGCCGCCGGGCTACGCGGTTCGTAATTGGCAATCAGATTGATCCCGCCTTGCCGCCACAGCTGCACGTCTTTTGAGCGGTGGCTGGCAATCCAGCTGAACCCCATCGCGGTAAACACCGGTTCGAGCAAACCCTTTTCAGGCGCCGAGAATTCGACAAATTCAAATCCGTCGAGGCCCAGCGGGTTTTCGAAAAGATCAGCCATGCGCGGATGCTCCAACGGTTATTAGTTGCAAATGTAACTAGTTCACCCTTTGCCTCGAGTCAAGCTTTTCGCGCCGCGATCAACTGTTCGTAATGCGCGAACAGGTGGGCAAAATGATCGCGCATGGTTTGCACCGGGGCATGGGTGCGCGGCCAACCTCGCCCGGCCAATTGCCCGATCGCGGCGGCCAAAGCGGCCAGGTCGGCTGAGCGGTAGAGCAGCCCGGCACCATCCGCCGCATGATCGGCCGCGCCGCCGCGGTCGGGGACGATCACCGGGACCCCGCTGGCGCGGGCTTCGGCGGCGGACAGGCAATAGGTCTCGGCCTCGCAGCCGTGGACCAGGGCATCGGCGCTGGCGACAATCGCCCCGAACCGGGCCCGTTCGCGAACGGGTTCGAGCAGCCGAACATGCGGATCGGAGCCAATAGCGGCACGGACGG
>JAYTIS010000039.1:0-2568 GCA_043731725.1 Novosphingobium sp. | reverse complement strand
CAATGACTTTACCTCCAAGCACAGCTATGCGCCGCCGACCATGTCCACCCCGCCCACCTCCAACCGCCGCACCTTTGCCATTATCTCGCACCCCGATGCAGGCAAGACCACGCTGACCGAGAAGTTGTTGCTGCAGGGAGGCGCGATCCATCTGGCGGGGCAGGTCAAGGCGCGGGGGCAGGCGCGGCGGGCGCGGTCGGACTGGATGAAGATCGAGCAGCAACGCGGGATCTCAGTTACCTCGAGCGTAATGACGTTTGCGCGGGATGGCATCACGTTCAACCTGCTCGACACGCCCGGACACGAGGACTTTTCCGAGGACACGTATCGGACGCTGACCGCAGTCGATTCGGCGATCATGGTGATCGATGCCGCCAAAGGGATCGAGCCGCAGACCCGCAAGTTGTTCGAGGTCTGCCGGTTGCGCTCGGTGCCGATCATCACCTTCGTGAACAAGGTCGACCGCGAGGGTCGCAGCGTATTTGATACGCTTGACGAGGTCGCCGATGCGCTCGCGCTTGATGTCTGTCCGATGTCATGGCCGATTGGACTGGGCGGTGAGTTCCAGGGCGTGCTCGACTTCAAGACCAATACCATTGCGCGGCCCGAAGGTGCCAGCCGCGAGTTTCTGGGCAAGGTTGAGCCGACTGTCGATATTCCGTCTGTCATCGCTGACGAAATTGAGCTGGCGCAGGGCGGCTATCCGGCGTTCGATCTGGAGGCCTATCGCAATGGCGATCTGACCCCGGTGTACTTCGGCTCAGCACTCAAGAATTTTGGCGTGGCCGAACTGATCGACGCGATCGCGACCTATGCCCCTCCGCCGCGCCCGCAGCCGAGCAATTCTGGGGTGATCAACCCCGAGGGCAAGGAAGTGACCGGGTTCGTATTCAAGGTTCAGGCCAATATGGACCCGATGCACCGCGACCGGATCGCGTTCATGCGGCTGGTTTCGGGTACGTTCAAGCGCGGCATGAAGCTCACACCGTCGGGTTCGGGCAAGCCCGTGGCGATCCATTCGCCGATCCTGTTCTTCGCGCAAGACCGCGAGCTGGCTGACAGCGCCGAAGCGGGCGACATCATCGGCATTCCCAATCACGGCACCTTGCGCGTGGGCGATACTTTATCCGAGCATAACAAGGTGCGCTTCACCGGGCTGCCCAACTTTGCCCCTGAAATCTTGCGCCGGGTTGCGCTAAAAGACCCGACCAAGACCAAGCAGCTCAGGAAGGCGCTCGACGATCTGAGCGAAGAAGGCGTGATCCAGGTGTTTTACCCGGAGATCGGCGCGTCATGGATCGTGGGCGTGGTCGGGCAGTTGCAACTCGAGGTGCTTATCAGCCGGCTCGAGGCGGAATACAAAGTCGAGGCGATGCTCGAGCCCGCACCGTTCGAAACCGCGCGCTGGCTCAAGGGCAGTGACGATGCACTCAAAAGCTTCACCAATATCAACAAAGCCAACCTGGCCAAAGACCGCGATGGCGATCCGGTGTTTATGGCGCGCTCGGCCTGGGATGTGGGCTACCAGCAGGAACGCAACCCCGAACTGGTGTTTTCGGCGACCAAGGAAAGATAGTTGGGCCGTGCTGGGCGCGCAACGCTTGCCCCGTAGCCCGCGCCGCTTTACGCTCGGCCGATGGAATTCACGGACCACATCACGCACGACCACATGGCCATGATCGGCAAGCAGGCGGTATTTTTCATCGCTACCGCTGCCAGCGAAGGCCGGATCAACCTCAGCCCCAAGGGCTTGGCCGACACCTTCCGGGTACTCAGTCCGACCCGCGTCGCTTACCTCGACCTGGGCGGATCGGGCAACGAAACGCATGCCCATCTGGCCGCGGATGGCCGCATCACCATCATGATGTGCAATTTTGCGCAGCCCGCACTGATCCTGCGCCTCTATGGGCACGGTCGTCCGGTGCTGCCGCAGGATCCCGACTGGGCCGAGCTGTCCGCACATTTCACCCTGCTGCCCGGCACCCGGCAGATTTTCGATATCACGGTCGAGAGCGTGCAAGGCAGCTGCGGCTGGGGCGTGCCGCTGATGCACGTTGATCAGGAGCGCGCCACCCTGGTCAAATACCACGCGCAGTCCGATCCCGAAAAGTGGACCAAGAAGATGGCGGGTCGGACCCGTAGCATTGACGGACTGCCGACCCGCGCAACCGACCGCTTTATCGCGGGCCAACAGTCGGCCGATTGACCGCCCGCACCCGTGCAGCTCACCTTTGCCAGCTATAACATCCACAAGGCGGTGGGGCTTGACCGCCGCCGTGATCCTGAGCGGATCATGGCGGTGCTGCGTGAGATCGACGCCGATGTGATCGCGTTGCAGGAGGCTGATCGCCGCTTCGGTCAGCGTGAGGCGGTGCTGCCGCGGCAATTGCTCGAAGACCATGGTCATTATCGCGCGGTGCCGCTGTCAACCGGGTCCAATTCGATCGGCTGGCATGGCAACGCACTGCTGGTGCGCCGCCATATTACCATTGCCGAGGCCGGGATCGTGCCGTTGCCCACGCTTGAGCCGCGCGGGGCGATCCGTGCCGACCTGATCATCAAAGGCCA
>JAYTIS010000038.1:0-1833 GCA_043731725.1 Novosphingobium sp. | reverse complement strand
GCCGCAGCCTTTCCAGGCGCTGGCGGGGTTTATCCGTCGCTGACGCGTTTGCTCGGCCCGCGCTGGTCTTACGCTTACGTGATGCTGGCAGCGCCTTTGACTTTTTTCTCGGTGGCTTTCTCCGGACTGGGTCTGGCTTCGTACATCCACACCTTGACGCCTTCGTTGCCGGTAGTCGCCATCGCCATGACGGGTATCTTGCTGGCCGGTTTGATCGCGATCTTCGGGATCAAGACCAATGCGCTGATCACGGGTCTGTTTTTGGCGGTTGAACTGGTTGCGCTTGCGGTCCTTGTCGCGGTTGCCTCGTGGCATTTGCGCAATCCGTTGAGCGGCGCCCTTCTCCATCCGGTTCAACTGGTCCAGAACCGGCTGACCGCGACCTCGCCGATTGCACTCGCGCTTGCCACGGTCGCGGGCATTTGGACCACAGGCGGCGCATCGTGGGCATTGTATTTTGCCGAGGAAATGCACGATGTGCAAGAGCGAATTGGCCGCGTGGTGGCGTGGATTGGAGGCATCGCCAGTTTGACCATCGCGCTGCCGCTGGTGCTGGTTGTGCTGGCAATCGACGATATGCCAGCCGTGCTGGGCAGCGATGCGCCGATCGCTACGTTCATTGATCGCAGCGCTGGTCCGGTGGTCGGTACAGTGGTGACGATCGGGATTATTGCGGCAATCTTCAACGCGCTGGTGGCCGCAACAATGGGACAATCCCGGCTGTTGTTTGCGACGGGCCGAGATGGCGCATTCCCGGCACCGGTTAGCCGTCTATTCGCCTGGCTGCACCCGCAGTTCCGCTCACCGATTGGCGCGACGCTGACCTTGATGGTTGTGGCCAGCGTTCTGACCTTGCTGGGAGAGCGGTGGCTGCTGATCATCATCAGCGGCAACGTGTCTGATTACATCCTCATTGGGATTGCGGTATGGGCGGGCCGAAGGACAGGATTGACCGGGCGTTTTTTCAAAACTCCCTGGCATCCGTTGGTCCCTTCGTTGGGCATGCTGGCCGGGGCCGGCGCAATCTATTCCGATTGGACAGACACCGCAGCGGGGCGGCCGAGCATCGTGCTGTTGCTTGGTTTATTCACGGCTGCAGCGGTCTATTATGGCTGGCGCAGAAGCCGCACCGGCGCGGAAATCGTACTGAGCGGCACAGATATGGAGTTAGCCTGACATGCCTAGAAGCACCATACTTCGGCTCAAAAACCGGTCGATGTTTGTTGGCGCGATAGGTTTGTCGCTCGCCGCCTGCACGCCGAGCAAGCTGGCCTATGGGCAGGTCAAGAGTGCCATGCTTGATGCTGGCCTTTCGGAGGGCAATTCGGCCTGCATGGCGAGCCGGATGACCGACCGGCTGTCGCTGTTCCAGCTCAACAACCTGCGCAAGCTCAAGAGCCCGAGGCAGACATTGGGCGAATATGTCGTCGCGGTGCGCAGGTACGGCGATACCCGGACAATTCAGGTTACCGCGAGTTCGGCGGCGTTATGTGCGAGCGGGTTTGCGCCCGAGAAGAAGTAGCCGCTCTCAGCCCCGGTTGACTTACACGCCTGTCAGTTCAAACATGCCGCGCATGAGGATGCCCACAGCCATAATCGCTGCGGTCTCGGCGTTTGCCCTGGCTGCCACCCTTCACGCCAAGACGATTGCGGTCGCCGCTGGGGACAATGCGCAGAGCCGCCTGCAGGAGGCGCTGATCACCGCGCAGCCAGGCGATGTGGTGCAGCTTGCGACAGGGCGGTTCGTGTTGACCGACGGGCTCTCGCTCGATGCCAACAACGTCACCGTGCGCGGCGCGGGGATGGACGCGACGATACTCGATTTCTCCGGCC
>JAYTIS010000037.1:0-2134 GCA_043731725.1 Novosphingobium sp. | reverse complement strand
ATGTTCGATGTCGATGCCCTGGCCTATGGGGCAATGGGGGAGAAATTCCTCGACGAGATCAAAGTTGGCAAAGCGCACCCGGCGCAGCCCAACATGATGAAATATGCCGGGACCGAGCTCAACAAGCGCCGCCATGAACTGGTGATGGCGGCCGGCGGCAGCGCGGCGCTGGAATGGGACAGCGCTCAGTCAAACGGCGGTTCAAGCGCCCGCAACTGGCTGCGAACCAAGGCCAATTCGATCGAGGGCGGCACCAGCGAAGTGATGCTCAACGTCATCGCCAAACGCATCCTCGATCTACCGGGAGCCTGACATGCCACTTTACCACAATGACGATCAGGCGATGCTGGCTGACAGCGCGCGCGGGTTCATGGCCGATGAGGGCGGAATCGCGAAACAGCTGCGCCATTTCCGTGACATTGGCTGCAAGGACGGGTTCGGCCACGCGCTGTGGGGCCAATTTGCCGAGATGGGTTTCACCGGGATGCTGGTCTCCGAAGCCGACGGCGGGCTGGGCATGGGGCATGTCGAAGCCGGGATCGTGCTCGAACAGATCGGCCGCAACCTTACGCCTTCGCCGTTCCTGACCAGCTCGGTCATGGCGGCAACCGCGCTCGCTGCGGGCGGCGACGATCTGCGCGGGCGTTATTTGCCCGGCTTGCTCGACGGGACCAGGGTCTATGCAGTAGCGATTGACGAAGGGCCCAAGCACCGCCCTGAACGGATTGCGGCCAAGGCGGAACGCGCTGGCAACGGCTTCAAGCTGAGCGGCACGAAGAGCTTCGTGGTCCAAGGCGCATCGGCCGACATGCTGGTGGTGGCCGCGCGCACCGCCGGGAGCCACGACGATGAGGCCGGGATCACATTGTTTGCGGTGCCCAAAGATGCTGCCGGGCTCAGCCTCGATAGCGTCCGGCTGGTCGACAGTGCGATGGCCGCGCACGTCAAGCTCGACAATGTCCAACTCGACGCCGATGCCGTGATCGGCGAAGTCGACGGCGGACGCGCGGTGTTGAACAAGGTGCTCAACGCCGGGCGCGTGGGTGCGGCGGCGGAAAGCGTCGGTGTGGGCATGGGCGCGTTCGACATGACCACCACTTACCTCAAACAGCGCAAGCAGTTCGGCAAGCTGATCGGCGAGTTTCAGTCACTCCAACACCGCGCCGCGCACCTGTATAGCGAGCTGGAGATTGCCCGTGCGGCGGTGATCAAGGCGCAGCAACTGCTTGATGGCGGCAGCGAAAAAGCCGAACTGATGGTCTCGGTGGCCAAAGCCAAGGCCGGCCAGGCCGCCAGTCTGGCGGTCAAGGAAGGCGTCCAGATGCACGGCGGGATCGGGATGACCGACGAATACGATATCGGCCTGTACATGAAGCGCGACCGGGCCTTGGCCGAATTCATGGGCGACCAGTATTACCATGCGCAGCGGGTCGCCGTGCTAAGCGGGTATTAAATTTCGAAGCCCTCTCCTCTTCAGAGGAGGGGGTTGGGGGTGGTGGCGTATTGCACCACCCCGCCGCGACAAGGGCCTGCTACGCAGACCCAAGTCTCACTGCCCCTCCTCTAAAGAGGAGGGGGACAAGGAGAAAAACAATGGATTTTGCAAAACTGTTCAGCCTTGAAGGCAAGATCGCGCTGATTACCGGCGGCAGCCGCGGGATCGGCAAGATGCTGCTCGAAGGCTATCTCGCCGCCGGGTGCGAGCGGGTCTACATCACTGCGCGCAAGAAGGCGCAGCTCGATGAGACCGTCGCTGAATTTGAGGCGCAGTATCCCGGCAAGGTGATCGGCCTCGCCGGCGATCTGAGCCAGCAGGACGGGATCGCGCAACTGGTCGAAGCCTTGACTGCCCGCGAGACCCGGCTCGATGTGCTGGTCAACAATGCCGGTGCCGCTTGGGGCGGCGATTTCGAAACCTTTCCCGAAGTGGGCTGGGACAAGGTCATGGACCTCAACGTGAAATCGCTGTTCTTTCTGACCCAAAAGCTGTTCCCGCTGCTCAAGGCGGGCGCGACATTCGATCGTCCGGCTAAGGTGATCAATATCGCCTCGATCGATGGGCTGCGCCCCAATCCCTGGGAGACCTATTCGTATCAGGCCAGCAAGGCGGCGGTGGTCCACCTGACTAAGCGGA
>JAYTIS010000036.1:0-6092 GCA_043731725.1 Novosphingobium sp. | reverse complement strand
GCTGACCGACGAGCTGCGCCTGTCGGGCGATCCGGTGGTCGGGCAAGCGATCAGGGCGCTGTCTGGGGTGGACATCGGCGAGATGGCGCACGCCGTCGCCAATCGGGCGGATAATTCAATCTGGTATCAAATCGGCCACGAGGAAAGTGCTATCCGTGCGCACCCCGAAACCACCAAAGATCCGCTGCTGATCGGGGTGTTCAAGGTCCTGTAACGGGCTATAGCGTCTGCTGACCCCGCCAGCAGGAGCGCACCCCCGTGAAATTCTTTGCCGATACCGCCGAGATTGCCGACATCAAGGAACTGGCCGCCACCGGCTTGCTCGACGGCGTCACCACCAATCCCTCCCTGATCATGAAATCGGGACGCGATTTTCATGAGGTGACCAAAGAAATCTGCGGGATCGTCGATGGCCCGGTCAGCGCTGAGGTGGTCGCACTCGATCACCCAGGGATGATGCGCGAGGCCGAGATTCTACGCAAGATTGCCGACAACGTCTGCATCAAGGTGCCGATGACGATGGACGGGCTGAAAACCTGCAAAGCGCTGACCAACGATGGCAGTATGGTCAATGTCACGCTGTGTTTCTCTGCTAACCAGGCCTTGCTCGCAGCCAAGGCTGGGGCCACATTCGTCTCGCCATTCGTCGGCCGCCACGATGACAACGGATTCGACGGGATGGAGCTGATCAGCGATATCCGGCTGATCTATGACAATTACGACTATGCGACTCAAATACTCGTCGCTTCGGTTCGCCATGGCATTCACGTGTTGCAGGCAGCGAAGATTGGCGCCGACGTAATGACCGCGCCGCCAGCCGTGATCAAGGGTCTGGTCAAGCATGTTTTGACTGACAAGGGGATCGAAGGGTTCCTGGCCGACTGGGCCAAGACCGGGCAAAAGATTTGAAGTTGATCGATCCGCAATTTGTTCGATAATATTTTTCGTCATCCCGGCGCAGGCCGGGACCCAGTCCAAACAAATGAAGTCGCGAAGCGACGTTTGTTTTCTGCGGTCTGGTTCCCGGCCTGCGCCGGGATGACGAAAGTGGCACGGTAAAACAATTTTATGTCCAACGAATCTCCTCTCGACCGGTTCAAATCCGTCCTCACCGGCACCGCGCGCGCCGTGGCCCGCGAGCCGGAGCTGGAGCTCGCTTGGACCGCCGACGCGCCGATTGCCAACGGCAAGAACCTGCGCGTGCCGATGCCCGGCCGCGCGCTCCCGCTGGGCCAAGCAATGGAGGCGCGCGGGTTCGCCGATTCGATGGCGCTCAAGCTCCGTCACCATCAAGAAGCGCTACATTCCCGCCACGCCCCAGCCGAACCTACAGCACGTGCGGCTTACGATGCAGTCGAGCAAGTTCGGTTCGAGGCCTTGGGATCGAAAGCCTATGCCGGGATGCGCGGCAATCTTGAGGCGGCCAATGCGGTGCGGCTGGGCGGCGATCCAATCACCCGTGCCTCCCGCCCCGATGAAGTTCCGGTGCCCGCCGCGCTGGCGCTGTTGCTGCGCGAACACCTGACCGGTCAGCCGGTGCCCGAGGTGGCTGCGGCCGGGGTGGCAATGCTGCGCAGCTGGATTGAAGAGCGTGCGGCAGCCGATTTTGACGCACTGGCACTTTTGCTCGATGACCAGAAGGCGTTCCAATCGCTTACGCTCGATATGCTCCAGCACCTCGAATTGACGCAGGCGAGCCCGCTTGAGCAAGAGGCCGACGAGGGCGAGGATAACGACGGCGAGGACCAAGACGAGCAGGACGCTGATGACAGCGAATCGTCCGAAGATCAGTCGCCCAGCGAGGTTGCCGCCGAGCCCAGCGAAGGTGATGAGGACGGCGAGAGCGAAGCCGAGCGCGAGATGGATGACGACAGCGCTGAGGCCGAGGAGGGTGATGAGGGCGAGGAGGGCATGCTGCCCGTCCGCCCCAACCGCCCGTGGACCGAACTGCCGTCCAAATTCGACTACAAGGCCTTTACCGAGGCGTTCGACGAAGTGGTCAGCGCGTCCGAGCTTTGCGACGAGGAAGAACTGACCCGGCTGCGGGCCTATCTCGACGCCCAGCTCAAGGGCCTACAAGGCGTGGTCACCAAGCTCGCCAACCGGCTCCAGCGTCGGCTGATGGCGCAGCAGAACAGATCGTGGGATTTCGATCAGGAAGAAGGCATGCTCGACGCCGCGCGGCTGGCTCGGGTGGTGATCTCGCCGGGCCACTCGCTCAGTTACAAGATCGAGCGCGAAGTCGATTTCAAGGACACCGTGGTCACGCTGCTGATCGACAATTCGGGTTCGATGCGCGGGCGGCCGATCTCGATCGCGGCAATCAGCGCCGATGTAATGGCGCGCACGCTGGAGCGCTGCGGCGTTAAGACCGAGATCCTGGGCTTTACCACGCGCGCCTGGAAGGGCGGGCAAAGCCGCGAGGCTTGGTTGGGCGGGGGCAAACGCGCACAGCCCGGGCGGCTCAACGATTTGCGCCATATCGTCTATAAAAAAGCCGACGAACCCTATCGCCACGCCCGCCGCAACCTAGGGCTGATGATGCGCGAAGGGCTGCTGAAAGAGAATATCGATGGCGAGGCGCTGCTGTGGGCGCATTCGCGATTGCTGGCGCGGGCCGAAGATCGCCGCGTGCTGATGGTCATCTCCGACGGGGCGCCGGTCGACGATTCAACGTTGAGCGTTAATAACGCCGGTTACCTTGAGATGCATTTGCGCAAGGTGATCGACTGGATCGAGCGCCAATCGCCGGTGCAACTGGTCGCGATCGGCATAGGCCACGACGTCACCCGTTATTATCGCCGCGCGGTAACGATTATGGATGTTGAGCAATTGGGCGGCACGATGATCGAGCAGTTGGCCGGACTATTTGAAGATGATCCCAAGTGAACGTCACCGAGGCTGTTACCAGCCGCCGCTCGATCCGGGCGTTTCAGGACAAGCCGGTCGATCAGGCCTTACTTCGCCGCGTGCTTGAAACTGCGCAGCGTTCGCCTTCGGGGGGGAATACCCAGCCGTGGCACGCGGTGATGCTGACTGGCGATCCGCTCGCCGCGCTGTTCGCTAAGGTGGCCGAAGTGCTGCCGCAAGGCCGCGCGGCGATGGCCAGCGAATATCACGTCTATCCGCCCGAGCTAGACGGTGCCTACGAGGTGCGGCGGCGCGGCATTGGTGAGGCGATGTATGCCGCGCTGGACATTCCCCGCGACAACAAACTGGGCCGACTGGGCTGGTTCGCGCGCAATTTCCAAGGGTTCGGCGCGCCGGTGCTGATGTTGGTACACACGCCGAAGTACATGGGCCCGCCGCAGTGGTCGGACATCGGCATGTGGCTGCAGACGATCATGCTGCTGCTGCGCGAGCAGCGGCTGGATAGCTGCGCGCAGGAAGCCTGGGCGGTCTATGCCAAGCAAATCCGTAAATGTGTTGAAATTCCCGATGACCATATCTTCTTTTGCGGGATGGCGATCGGTTGGGGCGACCGGGCCCATGCGGTAAATCAGTTCCCGGTCGCGCGGGCCGAACTGAATGAAGCGGTCCGCTGGGAGGGGTTCTAGGTCCAGCGTTGCGCGCGTGCTTCGATCCTTCGACAAGCTCAGGATGAGCGGAACTTGGATATCCAACTACCAACATACCCGCTCAGCCTAAGCTTGTCGAAGGCCACGCGCCGACCTATGGCCTGCCGCCATGACCGATACCCCGCCGCTGATGCTGTTCAACAGCCTGACCCGCCAGCTTGAGCCGTTCCAGCCGGTCCACGCCGGCGAGGCGCGGGTCTATACTTGCGGGCCGACGGTTTACAATTACCCCCACATCGGCAATATGCGCGCCTACGTCTTCGCCGATGTGCTGGGCCGCACGCTCAGCTTCAAGGGCTATCAGCTCAAACACGTGATCAACATCACCGATGTCGGCCACCTGACCGATGATGCCGATGCCGGCGAGGACAAATTGGAGCAGGCTGCGAAAGCCAACGCGCAATCGATCTGGGAGATCGCCAAGCACTATACCGAGGCGTTTTGGGCTGACATCAAAGCGCTCAATATTCGCGAGCCGATGCAGTGGTCGATCGCCACCGACTACATCCCGAAGATGATCGCGTTTGCGGAATCGATTGCCGAGCAGCATTGCTATGAACTGGCGGGCGGACTCTATTTCGATACCTCCACCGTGACCGATTATGGCCGTTTGGCGCGGGCAAATACCGATGAAGGTGCCAATGAACTTGGGGCCCGGATTGAGGCCGTGGACGGCAAGCGGCAAGCTGCCGATTTCGCGATCTGGCGCAAGACACCACTTGGCGAGAGCCGCCAGATGGAATGGGATTCGCCGTGGGGCAAAGGCGCACCGGGCTGGCATCTGGAATGCTCGGTAATGAGCGGGCAATTGCTCGGTTTTCCGTTCGATATCCACACTGGCGGGATCGATCACCGTGAGATCCATCATCCCAATGAGATCGCGCAAAACCAGGCGTTCTGCCACTCCGAAGCGAGCGGCGCGAACATCTGGATGCACAACAATTTCCTGGTCGAACGCTCGGGCAAGATGAGCAAGAGTTCGGGCGAGTTCCTGCGGCTGCAACTGCTGATCGACAAAGGGTATCACCCGCTGGCCTACCGGCTGATGTGCCTGCAAGCGCATTATCGGAGTGAGCTTGAGTTCTCATGGGAGGGCTTGCAGGCCGCAATGGTGCGGCTGAAGCGGATCATCATGGGGATTGAGCGACTTCAGTCAAAAGTAGCGTCAGAACCACCCGGTACTGGCGACATGTCTATTCGTCAAATTAATGAAGCCATTTCGGACGATCTCAACACACCGCGGATTCTTGAGAACGCTTTACTTATTTCGGAAGCAAAAGGTTATGCTGCGGATCGGCTCGCGGCAATTTTCGAGTGTGACAAGGTTCTCGGCCTGAACCTCGAAACTTTAACCCGCACCGATCTCCGCATCCGCCCAGCAACCGCCACCATCACCGAACCCGAAATCGAAGCCATCCTCGCCCAGCGCGATGACGCCCGCGCCGCCAAGGATTTCGCGACCTCCGACCGCCTGCGCGACGAACTCGCTGCACAAAACGTCGAGGTTATGGACGGCGATCCGCTCGGTTGGGATTGGAAGCTGGAGGCGTGAAACTCTGGCGGCTCACCCGCGCGCCGTTCGTTGCGCTCGACGGGCAAGGCGCGCTGGTCAACGGCGCGCGCTATGCGCCGCCGGGAATGCCGGTGGTTAGCCTCGCCAGCGAAGCGGGGCTCGCGGTGCTGATTGCGCTGCGCTATCAGCCGCGCGATCTGATGGGCATTGCCGATGATTTCGTGCTCGGCTGGACCGAGGTCGATGCCGTGCCGGAGCGGGTGCCCCACGAGCATGGTGAAGACAATATTCGCGCCTTCGTCGGTGAATGGCTGACAAGCCAGCGCTCGCTGCTCGCTGCCCTGCCTTCGCGTGTATTGCCTGAAGCTGACGTGGTACTGCTCAACCCCGCGCACTCGGCTGCGGCACAAGTCTCGCCGCTCACTTGCCGCGCGTTCAATTTTGCCGAATGTCTTCACACTCCGCCGATGCTGGCGCAATATCAAGGCCGCACATGACCGTCGCCGTACTCAATGCCATGCTTAAACCGCTGCTCGAAGCACGCCTGCCCGAATGGGTCGATGTGCGCTGGTATGCCAATAAAGATGAAGCTTTCGCGCTCGCTCCCATTGCTGAAATCGGCTGGTTCGATATGTATTCGAAGGACGATATGGCCGAGACGATCGGCCTAGCAACGCAGCTCAAGTGGCTCAATTCAGTCTATGCGGGGGTTGAATCATTCCCGCTTGATCTGCTGAGCCAGCGCGGGGTGGTGCTGACCAACGGCGCGGGGATCAATGCGGTTCCGATTGCCGAATATGTGCTGATGCTGATGCTAGCACACGCCAAGGGTTACCGAGAGGTAGTCCACGCGCAGCAACGGCGCGAGTGGCTCAAGGATTCGCCCGGCAAGCGCGAGCTGTTTGGCAGCAAGGTGCTGATCCTGGGCTACGGCGCGATTGGGCAAGAGGTCGAGGCGCGACTGAGCACCTTTGGCGCGGAGGTGACTAAGGTACGCCGCT
>JAYTIS010000035.1:0-6763 GCA_043731725.1 Novosphingobium sp. | reverse complement strand
GCGCCTGGCAATTGGGCAGCAATTACGACTAGATGCCATACGGTTACCAGCCTTGCACGCGCGGGTCCTGTGGCGACGCCGCATGTTGCATGGTCTCGTATTTCAGGAAGGCTTCAGGCTCGATGCTCTGGCCGCGCTGGCCGGGCAGATCCAGCTTGGGGACGAGCAGGGCAGGTCTGATGGCTACGAAGCCGCAAAATCACCCTCCGCGTTAACCGGTGATTAGGCAATTTCCTTCACTCCTGACCGCCGAGATCAGGTGGGGACACAATGACCATTGCAGGCTTCTCCGGTGCCGAAAAAACGGCGAATAACCGGGAAAAATCCGTTGATGTAGCGATTATCGGAGCGGGCCCGGCCGGGCTGACTGCTGGTTATCTGCTGACCAAGGCGGGCTTCAGCGTCGCAATAATCGAACAAGACTCGCACTATGTCGGCGGGATCAGCCGGACGGTTGAACACGAAGGCTACCGCTTCGATATCGGCGGGCACCGGTTCTTTTCGAAGTCGCAGCAAGTGGTCGATCTGTGGAATGAGATCCTCCCCAACGATTTCATCCAGCGTCCACGGATGAGCCGGATCTATTACGAGGGCAAATTCTATTCCTACCCGCTGCGCGCGTTCGAAGCTCTGTGGAACCTGGGGATCGTTCGCAGCACCTTGTGCATGATCAGCTTCGCCAAGGCGCAGGTGTTCCCGAACAAGGCGGTCAAAAGCTTCGAGGACTGGACCGTCAACCAATTCGGTCACAAGCTCTACTCAATTTTCTTCAAGACCTACACCGAGAAAGTCTGGGGCATGCCCTGCGACGAGATGAGCGCCGATTGGGCGGCGCAGCGGATCAAAGGGCTGTCGCTATGGAGCGCGGTGATCGATGGGCTCAAGCGTAGCCTGGGCCTCAACAAAGCGCCCAACAATGGCATGCAGACCAAGACCCTGCTCGAAACCTTCCGCTACCCTCGGCTGGGCCCGGGCATGATGTGGGACGCCGCGCGCGACAAGATTGTCGCCAGTGGTACCGGTGAAGTGCTGATGGGCCACACGCTCAAACAGCTCGCCAGCGATGGGAACAATGGCTGGCGGCTGACCGCGACGCACGGCGCGAGCGAGACGGTGATCCGCGCGCGGCACGCGATCAGCTCGGCCCCGCTGCGCGATCTGGCCGCGCGGCTGCACCCGCTGCCGCAGGCCAGCCTGGCCGCCAAGCAGTTGCGCTACCGCGATTTCCTGACCGTCGCGCTCAAGATCCGCTCGGACGATCTGTTCCCCGACAATTGGATTTATATCCACGACAGCAAGGTCAAGGTCGGTCGGATTCAGAATTTCCGCTCGTGGTCGCCCGAGATGGTGCCCGAAGCGGGGGTGGCCTGCGTCGGGTTGGAATACTTTTGCTTCGCCGGTGACGGGCTGTGGTCGATGAGCGATGCCGATCTGATCGACCTCGCCACCCGGGAAACAGCGATCCTCGGACTGGTCTCGGCCGAACAGGTGATCGGTGGCGCCGTGGTGCGGCAGGAAAAGGCCTATCCGGTCTATGATGAGGACTATGCCGCGCACGTCGCGGTACTGCGCGAGGAGCTCGAAGGCCAGCACTCAACGCTGCACTTGGTCGGGCGCAACGGCATGCACCGCTACAACAATCAGGATCACGCGATGATGACCGCCATGTTGACGGTCGAAAACATCAAGACTGAGGCACGGGTTTACGACGTGTGGTGCGTCAACGAAGACGCCGAATACCACGAAGCCGGCGATGAGGGTGCACAGGGCACATTGGCCAAAGCCGGCGCGAGCCCTAGCCCAGATCAAGCAGCTGCGCTCGCCTCGGTGCGTGAAGTTCCCGAACGCCTTAAGCCAGACCGGGCAGCGGCGCGCCGCCGCGACGCGGCCTGATCATGGCGGCGTTGGCTGCGCAGTTGGCGTTACTGCGGCAAATTCAACTGCTGCGCTATCTGGCCGCCAGTGTGATCGCGCTGGCCTGCGATTTTGCCTGCTTTCTGGCGCTGCTCCGGCTGGGACTGGCACCAGCACCGGCCTCGGCTCTGGGCTATGCGCTGGGTATCGCGGTGCATTGGCTGGTTTCGAGCCGCAAGGTGTTCATTGGCAGCGTCGCCAACCATGGCCCAGCGCGGACCCGGCAGAAGGCGCTGTTCGTTGGTTCGGCGCTGATTGGGCTGGCGGTGACGACCGGGGTGGTGGCAGTGGCCAGCGCGCTCGGGGTGGAACCGCGGCTGGCCAAACTGATTGCAGTTGCCGCAAGCTTCTCCATCACCTGGCTGCTGCGTGACAGCGTGGTCTTTCGCAAGCCCGTTGCTGTGTAACGAACCTTGCCGCAATGAACTTCACTATATGACTTTATCGGCGACTGATCGGCGTCGCGCGCTCGGCGCCGCGCTTACAGGCTGGGCGATAGTCGCCGTGCTGGCGCTGTTGCGCGATTGGCAGGCGATCTCATCGCTGCAGTTCTCCGATCCTGACGATGCGCTGCGCATGGTGCAGGTCCGCGATCTGCTGGCCGGACAAGGCTGGTTCGATTTACATCAGTACCGCGTCGCTCCGCCCAATGGCACAGTGATGCATTGGTCGCGGCTGGTCGATGCCCCGATTGCTGCAGTGATCATGCTGTTGCGCCCGCTGCTGGGCACGGCTCGTGCTGAACTGGCAGCGGTGGCGATCGTGCCGCTGTTGACCCTGTTGGCCGCGCAGTTGTGCCTGGCGCGGCTGGTCGCGCGACAGTTGGATGTCCGTCTGGTGCTGATTGGCGGCTTGCTGATGGTGCTGATGCTGCCCGCGATGCTGCAGTTCGAACCGCCGCGGATCGATCACCACGCTTGGCAAATCGTCGCGGTGGTGGCGGCGCTCAATGCGCTGCTGGCCAAAACCCAGCGCGGCGCAGCGCTGATCGCCGGGCTCAGCCTGGCGTTCGGCATGGCGGTCAGCCTTGAGCTGCTGCCGTTCGCGGGGCTGTTCGGCGCGCTGTTTGCTCTGCGCTGGTGGCGAGATCCGAGCAACTGGCGTTGGCTCGCTTGGTATCTCAATGTGCTGGCGCTCGGCAGCGTAGCGTTCTTCGTGGGTACGCGCGGGTTGGGCGATCTGACCAATTACTGTGATACCGTCTCGCCGGCCTATCTGGCTGCGCTGGCGGTGATTGCGCTGAGCGTAAACGGTCTGGCGCTGCGTCCGGCCATGCCGCGGCTGTGGCTGGTGGCGGGACTGGCGTTGGCGGCGGTGGCCGGGGCTGTGCTATTCCTGTGGATGGCACCGGGTTGCAGCACGGGTCCGTTCGCCCGGCTTGACCCGCTGGTGCGCCACTTCTGGTATGACAATGTCAAAGAAGGCATGCCAGTCTGGCGGCAAGACTGGACGGTGCTGGTGCAGATGACGGTGCCGCCGCTGGTCGGCTTGGGGGTAGCGATCAATCTTGCGCGGCGCGAGGCCGGGCAGATTTGGCGTGAGTTTGCTCTCATGCTCGGCGGTGCGGTTGCGATCTCGATTGCCGTTTCAAGGTTCTCATCGGTGTCGTCGGCGATTGCAATTGTCCCGCTTACTTGGCTGGTGCGCCGCTGCGCGGAGGCCTTGAGCGAACCGAGACCACTGGTCAGACGGGCCTTGCTGGCAGTGCTGCTGTTGGCCGCACTGCTGCCCGGTTTGCTGCTCGATCTGGCCGGGCGAGGCTATTCCCGTGCGGCAACCATCACCGGAGCAATACTGGCTGAACCCGCAACGGCGACGACGCATGAAGTTAGTGTGGCCTGCGGCCAACCCGGCTCGTTGTCCGCCTTGGCCCGTCAGCCGCGGGGGACGATCATGGGCCAGTTTGATTTAGGGCCATTTGTGCTGCTGCACACCCCGCACAGCGTAGTCGCCACGCCGCATCACCGCGCGGCAGCGGCAATGCACGATACCATCGCTGCCTTCCTCGCGCCGCCAGATCAGGCGCGTGGGCTGGCTGCAGCGCGCCACGTTGAATATGTGATGCTCTGTCCCGATCTGGTCGAAACTCGCATGTATCTCGACCGCGCTCCGAATGGCCTAGCCGCGCAACTTCTGGCAGGAAAGACAGTCGATTGGCTCGAACCGGTTGCGCTTGGCACGGAAGGCGGCCCGATGCGGCTGTGGCGGGTGCGTCCCGCCGCTAAATCTCAGCCTGGCTTGAACAGCAGCGCATCGCCATCCATGCAATAACGTTTGCCGGTCGGCTTGGGCCCATCGTTGAACACGTGCCCCAGATGACCGCCGCAGCGGGTGCAATGGACTTCGGTGCGCGGATAGCCCGCTTCCCAATCGCTGCGGGTGGCCACCCCGCCGGGCAGGGGCTGCCAAAAGCTTGGCCAGCCGGTACCGCTGTCGTATTTGGTGGAGCTTGCATAAAGCGGGTTACCATCCGCGGCGCACACAAACGTACCCTTGCGGTGTTCGTTTAGCAGCGACGAGGTAAATGGGCGCTCGGTCCCGTTCCGGCGGAGGATCACGTACTGTTTGGGGGTGAGCCGCTTTTTCCATTCAGCATCTGTGAAGCGCACCGGATAGGCCTTGGCCTCGGCCCGGCCGCTACCGCAGGCGGTCAGTACCGCGCTAGCCACGCCCGCCGCGAACAAGCGCAAGGTCGAACGGCGCGATTGGGACTGGATCATTGCAAGCTCCTCGGTTGGCGCAAGCAGCGCTGCGCCTCACATGTTAATACGCTGTGCGGCCCACAAAGGTTGCAGGTGGTCAGAATTTTTCGAGCGTGACATCCATGTGTCGGAACCCGTGGACGAAATTGGCACGGACTCGTTCGACCTTGCCGGTGACATGCACCCGCATCCGGCGCGCGTGCATTTCTTCGAGCAGGATCTTGAGTTGCAGT
The DNA here is from genome assembly GCA_043731725.1 of Novosphingobium sp. GTDB lineage: Bacteria > Pseudomonadota > Alphaproteobacteria > Sphingomonadales > Sphingomonadaceae > Novosphingobium. Next base: position 1,914 of record JAYTIS010000035.1, on the reverse strand, counting down.
TCGGCCAAGCGTGCGCCGACGCAGCGATGGATGCCGTAACCGAACGCGACATTTCGCCGCGCGTTCGAACGCCGCAGGTCGAGCTGATCGGGCTCTGCGAACACCTCTTCGTCCCGGTTGGCTGAAAGATACCACAGGATCAGCTTGTCGCCGGCCTTGATCTGGTGGCCAAACAAGTCGGCATCGGCGGTGGCGGTACGGCGCATGTGGGCCAGCGGGGTCTGGAAACGGATGCATTCCTGCACCGCATTGGGGATCACCGAAGAGTCGCTTTCGAATATCGCGCGCTGTTCGGGAAAACTGTGCAGGCCGTGGACGATGCCCGACATGGTGTTGCGAGTGGTGTCGTTGCCGCCAACGATTAGCAGGATCAGATTACCCATGAATTCGCGCGGGCCCATTTGGCTCATCGCGTCCGAATGGATCATCATCGAAATGAGGTCGCGAGTGGGTTCCTTGCCCATCCGCTCGATCCACAGCCGCTGGAAATACTGCGCCATTTCGGTCAGGATTTCGTGACGCGTTTCGCCCAGTTCGCGCGCCAGGCTCAACTCGACATCGCCCGCCCAGTCCGACCAGAAGGTCAGCAGGTGGCGGTCTTCCCACGGGAACCCGAACAGGATCGCGAGCATGCCGGTGGTCAACTCGATCGAAACTTTCTCGACCCAGTCAAACTCCTTACCATAGGGAAGACTATCGAGCACTGCGGCAGTGCGCATCCGCACTTCGGCGGCCAGATAGTCGATCTCCGCCGGGGTAAAGGCCGGGGCTACCGTGCGGCGCTGTCCAGTGTGTTCGGGCCGGTCCATCGCGATGAACATCGGCAAGCGGCGTTCCTCTAGCATTTCCGGGGTCATTTCTGGCGGCGGCTCACCGATGGTGATCCCGCCATTGCGCCACGATGAGGAATAGAGCTCGGGAAATGATTCAACGTGCTGGATCGTCTTGATCGTGGTCACGTTCCAAAAATCGCCATAAGGCGTCCCGGTTACCTTGTTGATCGGCTCTTTCGCGCGCATCTCGGCAAAAATTGGCTGCCAACGATCTTCGACATAGATGTCGGAGCGCGACACGTCCCACGGGTGGGTGTGCTTGGGCATGTCCTGCCCGTGCTCCTTGAGCCATCCATTGAACGCCTCAGTCGCGCTGGGCGCGGTGCGATAGATGAATTTTTCGGGCGTGCTCGCTTGCGAAGCCATCGATTTGTCTCTCCTGGCCGACGCCTTGAAATGCGTTGCGACATAGGACTTATCCCGCCGAGCTTACCTAAATGTCAATAGCGACGAGACGCGCGCTTAGCATTAGGGTCAGACGGCGGTGACGGTATCGCGCCTCCGTCCCCAAAATCTGCGTTTGTCGCGCGACGGACCGCTTTGCATCACCCGTTTTTTGAACAGCGCTGCGCCCAACCGCACCAGCACGGCCACGCAGACCAGTTGCCAGGCGATCGCGATTGCGTGCGGCCACAGGGCCTCATTCTGCGCGGCGCGGGCGAGCATCGTGAACGGTGAGGAAAACGGGACAATCATCGCGGCTTTCTCGATCCAGGTGCCGGGCTGGGCCATGGCAAAACTGGCGAAGAAGAAGTTGACCAGTTGCAACATGGTGACGGGCATCGACAACGTCTGCACCTCACGCACCGTGCTCGCCATCGATCCGATCGCGAGGAAGATCGAGCCGAGCAGCAAGTAGCCCATCGAGAAATAGACCACCCCCAGCGCGAAGAACTTTGGCCAGCCCACCGCCGGCGCGGGATATTCGGCCAAACTGTGTCCGGCCGTCAGCCACACTGCCGATCCGGCTATTGCCCAGACTGTGATCCCGACCATTGACACAGCCAGCATGGCGAACAGCTTGCCCAGGAAAACCGCATCCATCGGGATCGCAGCGGCCAGCACTTCGATGATCTTGTTG
>JAYTIS010000034.1:0-1556 GCA_043731725.1 Novosphingobium sp. | reverse complement strand
GTTTCGGCGGCCTGGATCACCGCGCTGGTCCAGTCCATTACCGTGGTCACCACCTTGGCGGCATCGACCGCGCGGAACCACAGCACCGCGTTAATCTTCACCGCGACCCCGTCGCGGGTTACGGTTTCCTGCGTTGCCAACGAATAGGTAATCACGCGTAGGTCGATCTTAACCACCCGCTCGATCAGCGGGATCAGCCAGAACCAGCCCGGTCCCTTGGTTTCGCGCAGTCGGCCCAACCGGAATACCACGCCGCGCTGGTATTCCTGATTGATGCCGAAGCTTTTGAGCGCCAGCACAATTACGATCAGGGTTAAAAAGAAGCCGAAGCCGGAAAAGGCAATAGGCATGGAACTCTCCTATTCGCCCGGGGCCCGGGCTTTGACGGCCAGAGCATGGACCCGCTGGCCGGGAATGTCACCCAGCGCGCGGTTGACCAGGCGCTGGCGTTCGAGCCGCGATACCCCGGTAAAGGCCGCGCTCTCGATCTCGACCGTGAAGTGCGATTCGCCCGAACCATCGTCGCCCGAATGGCCATGGTGGTGCGCGCTATCGTTAATCACGGCCAACTTGGTCGGGGCAAAGGCGGCGGTGAGCAGCTGTTCGATTTCTTGGGCGAGCGGGTTGGTCATGGCTTCCCTTCTAACCGATCATTGCCCATGTGGAAGGGGTGAAGCATGATCGATTCCATGGACGAACCGTTGGCCAGGATCGCCGCTGCGATGCCCCGGGCTGCCCCGAGCCGGGCGAGTTCCGCGCGCCGGGTCCGCGCTTGCCGGGCTTCGATGGCCCGGGCGATTACCGCTGGTATTGCCTCGATCACGTCCGCCAGTTCAACGCCGGCTACAATTGGTTCGCCGGGATGAGCCCGGATGAAATCCTTGCCGCGCAGCATCCGGTGCACGGCTGGGAGCGTCAGACCCGGGCGTTCTCTGCCACTGCCGGGATCGACGCCGTGCCGCGCTGGGCCGATTTTGCCGATCCGCTTGATGCGATCAGTGCCCGTGTCCGCGCGCGCCAGCCGACTCAGCGCAGCGATGGCCGCATGGTCACCCCCGAGGACCGCCGCGCCTTGGCCGCGCTGGGCCTGCCGCTCGATGCCGACCGGCGGGCCTTGCGGATGCGCTACGCCGATCTAGTCCGCGCGCTGCACCCCGATCACAACGGCGGTGATCGCAGCCATGAGGCGCGGCTGCAAGCGGTGGTCGAAGCATATCAGTTGCTCAGGAAGGCTGCGGCGTTCGCCTGAACAGATAGAACATCGGTAACCCAACCAGGAAGATATGCGGGAACAGTCCGAGTGCCAGTTTGACCTTGTCAGGATTGGGAAAGGGCGTTCCCAACCGCCACTGGAGCAACAGCCCATACATCACACCGTAAAGCACCAGACCGTAAAGGGTGCCAGCCTTCCAGGGCGCAATGTCACCCAGCGGGCCTCTGCGCGCCAGTCGCAGGCCGATTGTGACCATTACTGCCATAATTGCGAAATGGACCAACAGGCCCGCGAAGACACCCAGCCAACCCCAGTGGCTAGCAGCATCGCCAAACGGTCCGGA
>JAYTIS010000033.1:0-3002 GCA_043731725.1 Novosphingobium sp. | reverse complement strand
ATGCCTACCACTTTGCCATCGGCCAGCAGGACCGTGCCGCGCTCAATCCGCCCGCCCTCACCGTCGTAGACCGTCGCGCCGATCAGCGCGGTCGGCGTGCCCGGGTAAATCCGGTACGTTGAGGGGTAAGGGTTCGGGTCGAAATCACGCGCGGCTTTAATTGCCGGGCTGTCGTCCTTCTTATCCTTGGCCTGCCCCGTCTCGGTGCCAGCTAGCGCCAGTGCCAGAGCGGCAGTTAGGGCAAAGCGCGCCGACCTCATGCAGCGGTCTCGGTCGCCACGTGGTCATCAGGCGTGCCGCGATCTTCCAGCGTATCAAGATGCATCCAGCGTTTAACAAACGGCGAGACCAATAAGACCACCACACTGATCCCGATCGCGATCCAGCCGATCTTTGAATAGATCGCCAGCGTCAGTTCTTTCGACATGGCGCCGCCTTCGCCGCCTGTGGCTTCACCGATCTTGCCCGCGACGAAATTGCCTACTGCAGTCATATAGAACCAAGCGCCCATCACGAAGCTGGCGAGGTGCAGCGGCGCAAGGCGCGCCATCGCCGAAAGACCCACCGGTGACAAACACAGCTCGGCCGTGGTGTGCAGCAGATAGATCAGGAACACGAACAGCACCGGAGTCAGCGCCGCCCCGCCGACCGAATTGGCACCCCACACGAACAGCAGAAAGCCAAGGCCAACCTGCGTGAGTGCAATCCCGAACTTGGCCGGGGCCGACGGTTCAAGCCCTTTGCGCCCAAGGTACTGCCATAGCGCGGCAAAGAACGGCGCGAACAGCACGATATAGATCGGGTTGATCGACTGGAACAAGCTGGTTGGTACCCCGCCTTTGTCGACGAACTTGTCGGTATAGAGGTTGAGGCTGCCCCCGGCCTGTTCGAACAGGCCCCAGAACAGGGGATTGAGCGCGATCAGGAACAGCATCGCAAAGATCCGCTCGCGCGGTTCCTTGGGTAGTTTGAAGGCTTCATAAAGTGTGTAGGCCAGCATCGCTAGCCCGGTGACAATGAGCAGGTCCTGAATCACGCTTTGATACTGGATCAGCATCCAGATCACCGCCACTGCGCCCAAGCCGATGCCATAGAATGACCACTCACGGCTGGGCGACAGCGCGGCTCGAGCCTCTCCGCGCCCGCGTAGCGCGGGCTTGCCCACCACGAAGATCAACAGTCCGATGACCATCCCGATACCCGCCAGACCGAAGCCGTAGGACCAGCCAATCGTCTCACCCAGATAGCCGACCAGAATCGTGCCCAGCGCGGCACCGACATTCACCCCCATATAGAAGATCGTGTACGCCGCATCGCGGCGGATATCCGACATCTTGTAGAGCTGGCCCACGATCACCGAGATGTTGGCCTTGAGGAAGCCCGAGCCGACGATGATGAAGGCAAGCGCCGACCAGAACACGTTGATCACCGGATCGTTCTGGCCGCCGCCGCCTTCAACCGCCATCAGCCCGTGGCCGATCGCGAGCAGAATGCCGCCGAAGATCACCGCTTTGCGTTGTCCCAAGTAGCGATCGGCGATTATTCCCCCGAGCACCGGCGTAATGTAAACCAGTGCGCCATAGGCGCCGTAGATTAGATTGGCTTTGCTATCGGCATAGAGCCAGTGCTTGGTTAGATAGAGCACCAACAAGGCGCGCATCCCGTAATAAGAAAAACGCTCCCACATTTCGGCGTAGAACAGCACGAACAGCCCGCGCGGGTGGCCGACCACTTCCTCGCTTTTGCGTGAGGCGATCACTGCACCGATTGACAGGAAGGCGAATAGGAACACCGCAGCGATTGCCGCGATCCAATCACCTTCGTTCCACAGCACCATATCTTTCATGCTTGATCCCCAAATTGCTGCCGGGTCGTGCCGGGCATGTCTGGATTGAAACTAGCCGCGATTTCGCGGCTGTGAAGTGAAATTCGTCGAATGGGTTCGATTGTTGCTCGGCCGGTTTTAGCTTGCCTGACACGCTGTATTATGGCACTGATGCACCATGCAAAACACCAGCAAGCCGGTTTACCTCAAACTCCGCGATCTGATCGCCGCCGCGATCATCGATGGCACATACGGTGAAGGCGCGATGTTGCCTTCGGTGCGGGCTTTTGCGGTGCAGCAGGGGGCCAATCCGCTGACCGTGGCCAAGGCGTACCAGCAGTTTCAACTCGACGGGCTGGTCGAAGTGCAGCGAGGGGTCGGCATGTTTGTAGTGCGCGGTGCCGCTGACAAGCTGAAGCGGAGCGAGCGCGAGATGTTTCTCACGCACGAATGGCCGGTATTGCGTGCGCGGATCGAGCGGTTGGGCATCACGGCCCATGACCTGCTCGCTGAAAAATTACACGACTAATCAACATTGCTGATTGCGCTGGGCTATAGCATTTGGCACTGTCTGTGTTGCGTGCGGACGCTTGTTTCGGGTCATGAGTTGCACCGCACTAATTGACGAAGTTGGGGAATTGTCGCCGGGGGGCGGCGTGATGAGAGGCGAGAAAATGATCCGATCAGAATTGTTACAGTCGTTGGCCCAAGAAAACCCCGGCTTGCGGCTCGAAGAAATCGAAAAGGCCGTCGGCACGTTTTTTGACGAAATCGCCGGGCGGTTAACTTCGGGCGGACGCGTTGAACTGCGCGGGTTCGGCGCTTTTTCCACCCGCGCCCGCGTCGCCCGTAAAGGCCGCAACCCACGCACGGGCGCGGCAGTCGAGGTGCCGGGCAAAAGCGTGCCTTATTTTAAGCCGGGCAAAGAAATGCGTGCGCGGCTCAACGCAGATTAGGTTTTGGGGCTGCTCAGGACTGGCCGGCTCGCCAGACCGCACCAACCAACGACATGATTGAACGGTACCCGCCGATCTGCCACAGCAGCGGCGGCGCGAATAGCGCGCGGACGTGGCGGAATGGTAGACGCCGGGGACTTAAAATCCCCTGAGCCTTGCTCGTGTGGGTTCGAGTCCCACCGTCCGCACCACGCGGCTGATCACTGGATCCGGCCAACTAC
>JAYTIS010000032.1:0-6221 GCA_043731725.1 Novosphingobium sp. | reverse complement strand
GAAGAACACATCACCACCACCACTTCGCCCGATGGCAACACCAGCCACACTACGGTTTCGAGCGGAAGTAGCGGCGGCGGCTGGCTGTTTGGCTTGATCGCTATCGTTCTGTTGGGCTTTGGCATCTATTACTTCGCGATGCAGTCAAACAGCACATCGAAGAAGGACAACGCGGTTGCAGCGGCCGCGGCAGATATCGGCAATGCCGCAAAAGATGTGGGCAATGCTGCGCAAGACGCCGCTAGCAACGTCAAAAAGCCATAAGCTATAGAGCGCGCGCCCGAACCACCGACGGGCGCGCGTTTTATGTGGTCAGGCGATATTCGCGGAATTGCTCACGCAAGTCCTTTTTGCTGACCTTGCCAGTTCCGCCATGCGGAATCTCATCGACGAATTCCACCGCATCGGGCAGCCACCACTTCGCGACCGATTTCGCCAAATGGGCAGCGATTTCTTCGCCGCTGACTTCGCACCCGACCTTTTTCACCACCACCAATATCGGACGTTCGTCCCAGCGCGGATGATAGATGCCGATCGCCGCCGCTTCGGCCACCGCCGGATGGCTCATCGCGGCATTCTCAAGTTCGACCGAGCTGATCCACTCGCCGCCCGATTTGATTACATCCTTGGTTCGGTCGGTTAATTGCAGCGTGCCATCGGGGTGCAGGATCGCGACGTCGCCGGTGTCGAACCACCCTTCGGTATTAGCGGCATCGGCCTCGGCTTTGAAATAGCGCTGGATCACCCACGGGCCGCGCACCTGTAGCGCCCCCGAAGTCAGCCCATCGCGCAGTAGCACCTGGTCAGAATCGTCCAGATCGACGCAGCGCAGTTCGACTCCGAATGGCACCCGCCCCTGCATCATCTTAACGTCGACCTGTTCATCAAAGCTTAGATCATCCCAGTTCCAGCACTTGGCCCCGGTGGTGCCGATCGGGCTGGTTTCTGTCATTCCCCAAGCATGGGCGACGTTGATTCCCGCGCGCATCAGCCGCTCGATCATGAAGCGCGGCGCCGCCGATCCGCCGATGATCGCCTGGCGCAACGTCGGCAAGGTCACGCCCTGCGCATCCATGTGTTGGAACATTGACAACCAGACGGTGGGCACCCCGGCCGAATGGGTAACCTTTTCGCGGTTCATCAGCTCGCACAGCACGGCAGCATCGTTGACCGCGCTGAACACGAATTTGATCCCCGCCGCCGCTCCGCCCCAGGGCAATCCCCAGCTGGCCGCGTGGAACATTGGCACCACCGGCAGCATGACCGAACGCGCGTCCAGATCGAAGATTGCGGGCTGCACCGAGGTGATGGCATGCAGCATGGTCGAGCGGTGTTCGTACAGCACTCCCTTGGGATTGCCGGTAGTGCCGCTGGTGTAGCACAGCATGCAGGGATCGCGTTCGTCACCGCCAGCCCATTCGGTGTCACCGTCTTCGGCCCCGATCCAGGCTTCGAACTCACCGTTATCATAACAAATATAATGGCGGATGGTGGTCCACTTGCTGCGCATCCGGTCGACCAGCGGGCGGAATACCGCATCGTACAGCAGCACCTGATCTTCGGCATGGTTGGCGATATATTCCAGCTGATCGTCGAATAAGCGCGGGTTGATCGTGTGCAAAACCCCGCCGACGCCGACCGCCCCGTACCAGCTGACCAGGTGGCGCGAATGGTTCATCGCCAGCGTGGCAATCCGCTCGCCCGGCTGGATCCCCAGCCGCCGCAGCGCCTGTGTCATCTTCAGCGCATCGCGGCGCACCCCGGCCCAGGTGGTGGTGCTCTCGCTGCCATCGGCCCAGCGCGTGACGATCTCACGATCGCCGTATTCGCGCGCGGCGTGATCGATCAACCTTGACACCCGCAGATCCCAATCATGCATCGCTCCCAGCATTCAGCTCTCCCAACGTAAGACGCTCAAGCGACCAGCCGCAGGTTAGCCCCGCCGCGCCGCGCACTTAGCGACACATTGGCGATCCCGTCCACGTTTGCCAAGCGTTCCGCAAGTTCGCTGTCGAGTTGAAAGTCGCGACCTAGCCGGACCAGCTGATCTTCGCCCTGCCCGGTGCGCAGCCGCGCGACCACCTCACCGCGGCCGTCGGCCCCGGCGACCAGCATCAACGCCAGATCGGCAAAGGCTTCGGCGCGCAGGACATCAAGCTTAAGTACCATGCTCGCCGCGCTCTTGACCTCATCCAGTGGGCGCGCACTGCGCACTGTCACCCGCGGCGGCTCGTCCGGGCTCGGCGCATCGAGTTCGACCGTGAGCAGCAGGCAGGTGCCGTCTTTGGCCCATTGCAGCATCGGCTCGACCAGCGCTTCTTCGAAGCAGGCCGCGCTGAATTGCCCCGAGCTGTCAGAAAAATCGGCACGGATGAAATCGCCGCCGCGCCTGGTCTTGCCACGGTTCACGCTCTCCACCATCGCCGCCATCATCGCCTGCGCCCGGCCGCCTCCGGGCACGCCGCTCTCCATCAAGCTGGCAAACGTCCGCGCACCATTGGCTGAGGCCACCGCGCGCCATTGCTCAACCGGATGCGTCGCAAAATAGAACCCGAAGTTCTCGCGCTCTTTGGCCATCTGCTCGGCCTTGCTCCACGGCTCGGCGTCGATCAGGCGCAGCGCCGGGGCGGCATGATCTTCGCCGCCGAATAGCCCACCCTGTCCGCTCGATCGGCTGCGCGCGGCTTCCTCGGCAACCGCCAGCAACATCTCGGCATTGGCCATGACTCGCGCGCGATTGGGGTCGAGCACGTCGAACGCCCCGGCCCCAGCCAAGCCTTCAAGCTGACGCCGGTTCATCGAGCCCTGCGGGGCGCGCCGGAACAGATCCTCGAGATTTTCAAACCAACCGCTCGCCTCGCGTTCGGCATGGATCGCGTCCATCGCCTTTTCACCGACGTTGCGGATCCCCGCGAGCGCGTAGCGCACCTGATAGCCATCGTCGGTGCGCTCGACCGTGAATTCAGCTTCGCTGCGATTGATATCGGGTCCAGCCAGTGTAATCCCGCGGCGGCGCATGTCATCGACATAGATCGCCAGCTTTTCCGATTGGTGCATATCGAAACACATCGATGCGGCGTAGAATTCGTGCGGATAATGCGTCTTGAGCCACGCGGTCTGATAAGCCAGCAAGGCATAAGCGGCGGCATGGCTCTTATTAAAACCATAGCCAGCGAACTTGTCGATCAAGTCGAACAATTCGCCCGCTTTGCCCTCGGCAATGGCCGAGTTTTCAGCGCACCCGGCAATAAACCGAGCGCGCTGGGCATCCATTTCCTTCTGGTCCTTCTTGCCCATCGCGCGCCGCAGCAGATCAGCCTCACCGAGAGAATAGCCCGCAAGGATCTGCGCGGCCTGCATCACCTGTTCCTGATAGACGAACACCCCATAAGTCTCGGCCAGGATCTCCTCCAGCTTGGGGTGCGGATAGACGATCGCCTCGGCGCCGTTCTTGCGTCGCCCGAACAGCGGAATGTTGTCCATCGGTCCGGGCCGGTAAAGCGCCACCAGCGCGATAATGTCGCCAAAGCTGCTCGGCTTGACCGCCGCCAAAGTACGCCGCATCCCTTCGGATTCGAGCTGGAACACTCCGACCGTGTCGCCCGACTGGAGCAAATCATAAACCTGAGTATCATCCCAGGCGAGCAGCGACAGATCGATCTCGATCTCCCGCCGGCGCATCAGCTCGGTCGCTTTTTTGAGCACCGACAGCGTTTTAAGGCCGAGGAAATCAAACTTGATCAATCCGGTATCCTCGACATATTTCATGTCGAATTGAGTGACTGGCATGTCCGAACGCGGATCGCGGTACAGCGGCACCAGCTGCGCCAGTGGCCGGTCACCGATCACGACCCCGGCGGCGTGCGTGGAACTGTTGCGGGGCAGGCCTTCGAGCTGAACCGCCAGATCGATCAGCCGCTTGACCTCGTCATCTTCGTCGTAGGCGCGCTTGAGTTCGCTCACTCCGTTGAGCGCACGCGGCAGAGTCCATGGGTCGGTTGGGTGATTTGGGATGAGCTTGCACAGCCGGTCAACCTGGCCGTAACTCATCTGCAGGATCCGCCCGGTATCGCGCAGCACCGCGCGCGCCTTGAGCTTACCGAAGGTGATGATTTGCGCGACGTGATCCTGCCCGTATTTGTTTTGGACATAGCGGATCACTTCGCCGCGCCGGGTTTCGCAGAAATCGATATCGAAGTCCGGCATCGAGACGCGCTCGGGATTGAGGAAGCGTTCGAACAGTAGGCCCAGCCGAAGCGGATCGAGGTCGGTGATGGTCAGCGCCCAGGCAACCACGCTGCCCGCGCCAGAACCGCGCCCCGGCCCGACCGGAATATCGTTATCCTTGGCCCACTTGATGAAATCCGCGACGATCAGAAAGTAGCCGGCAAAGCCCATCGTGTTGATGACATTCGCCTCAAAATCCAGCCGGTCGAAATAGATCTGACGCACTTCATCGGCCATTTCGCCATAGGGTGCGAGCCGCGCTTCAAGCCCGATGCGGGCGTCGGCGATCAGCATCTCCGCCTCGCCCGCTCCATCGCCCGCTAGGCTGGGTAACAGTGCCGAACGGCGCGGCGGGACGTAAGCGCAGCGCTGGGCGATCACGAGGGTATTAGCGATAGCCTCGGGCAGATCGGCGAACAGCTCCTGCATCATCGGCGCGCTCTTGACCCAGGCTTGCGCGCTCGATCGCGGGCGTTCAGCCGCGTCTAAGTGAGTCGCGTTGGCGATGCACAACATGGCATCGTGTGCGGCGTGGAACTGCGGATCGCCGTAAGCCGCGGGATTGGTCGCGACCAGCGGCAGATCGCGCGCATAGGCCAGCTCGATCAACGCATCTTCGGCCGCGTCCTCAGCCGCTTCGCCGCGCCGCGCGATCTCGATATAGAGTCGGCCCGGGAACAGCTCCTCCAATTCAGCGCAATACTCGTTAGCGCTTTCCAGTCGGCCCTCGGCCAACAGCCGGACCAGCGCGCCTTCGCCCGCTGCGGTCAGCGCGATCAGCCCTTGGGTATGACCGGCAAGATCGTCCAGGGTGACGTGCGGTTCAAGTTCAAGCGGGCGTTCCAGATGCGCGATCGAAACCAGATGGCACAGGTTAAGCCAGCCAGCTTCGTCTTGCGTGTAAAGCGCCAACCAGTCGATCGGACCATCAAGACTGCGCCGCACCCCCAGTGTAACGCCAATAATTGGCTGGATCCCAGCGTCACGCGCCGCCCCGGCAAAGGCCATAGCGCTATACAGCCCGTTGCGGTCAGCAATTGCGATGGCCGGAAAACCGCGTTCCCGCGCCAGTTTAACCGCCGCCTTGGGATCAATTGCCCCCTCCAGCAGCGAATAGCTGGACAGGACGCGCAGTGGGACGAAACCAGTGTGGGACATGCGCCATGGTTAGGCACTCGCGGTCAGATTCGCAAAAGCCGAACTGCAATTTTTTCCACTGCTTGACCCGCACCGCGCCGACCAAGCTGGTCAAACGCGGCGATTTGTGGTTCGATAGTTTCATAAATCCGGGTCGCATCCGAAATCTCCACTCGCAAAAGGGCATGGAAATGAACGATGGAACACCGTCCGCAGCCGCAGGCCTGATCGAACGCGCCAAGGCGATAATTCTCAAACCCGTCCAAACCTGGCCATTGATTGCCGCTGAGCGGGCAACGCCGGGCGGGCTGATCACTCACTATGCCATACCACTCGCCGCAATCGCGCCGCTATGCGGCTTCATCCGAGGGCAGCTGTTTGGCTATGGCGCATTCGGGTTCAACTACCGCCCAGGCCTGATGGCAGGGCTGTCCACGCTGATCGTCAGCTATGCGCTCGGTTTGGTCGGTGTGGTCGTTCTGGCCCTGATCGCTGATTGGCTCGCGCCCAAATTCGATGGGGCGGCAAACCGTACCAATGCGTTCAAGTTGGTGGTGTTTGCTTCTTTTGCGGCATGGCTCGCGGGCGCATTCCAGTTAATCCCTGGCCTCGGCTTGCTGGGGCTAGCCGGACTTTATACCCTGTACTTGTTCTACACTGGCGCTGCGCCGCTAATGAAGGTCCCAAAGGACAAAAGCGTCGCTTACACGGCTGTCACGCTCGTCTGCGCCGCGGCGCTCTACTGGCTGGTGGGCATAGTCACCGCATCGTTTATCGGATTGTTCGGTCTTGGCGGGATGCCTTCGATGGCGGCAAATGACACCGCTGCCTCGCTCACGATCCCCGGCGTCGGCAAG
>JAYTIS010000031.1:0-1584 GCA_043731725.1 Novosphingobium sp. | reverse complement strand
AAGAGCGTGGGCTTAATGAGAACCTCGCCCGCGAGATCATGGAACTGCACACGCTCGGCGTACGCAGCGGCTATAGCCAGGCCGACGTCACCGAATTCGCCCGCGCGCTGACTGGCTGGACCGTGGGCGGGCTGGCCAAGCAGCCGATCCTGCAGGGCCCCGGCCCTAAATTCTGGTTTGCGGCGCCGATCCATGAACCGGGTTCACGCACCGTGGTCGGCAAGAAATACAACCAGTCAGGCGAAGGCCAGGCGCAGGCGGTGCTGAACGATATTGCGGTCCATCCTGCAACGGCGAAACACATCGCGACCAAGCTCGCGCGGCATTTTGCCGCTGACGATCCGCCACCCGCCCTAGTCGCGCGGCTCGAACAGGCCTTCCTGCAATCACAAGGCGATCTGCCGACGGTCTACCGTGCGCTGATCGATGCGCCGGAAGTGTGGAGCGGCGCGCCCAAGTTCCGCACGCCGTGGGAATGGACCATCGCCGCGCTGCGCGCGACCGGGGTCAAATCGATCCCGGCGAAGAGCGCAACGGGTGCCTTCCAGCAGCTCGGCCAGCCGATCTGGAAACCCGGCTCGCCTGCGGGCTATGACGATATCGCGGCAAGCTGGGCCGGACCCGATGCGCTTTATCGCCGGGTCGAGATGGCACAGCGGATCGCCGACCGCAGCGCTGCCACGATCGACGCGCGCAAGCTTGCGCCCGCGCTGTTCCCGGACAGCCTGTCGCCAGCCACCGCAACCGCGCTGACCCGCGCCGAAAGCGGACCGCAGGCGCTCGCCCTGCTGCTCGCCTCACCTGAAATGATGCGGAGATGACCATGCTGCTCCACCGCCGCCAGATCCTTGCTGGAGTGACTGCCGCAGGGGCGCTACTAATGCCCCGCATCGTCTTTGCCCGGGCCGCGACCGATCGCCGTCTGGTCTTCGTGATCCAGCGCGGCGCCGCCGATGGCCTCGCCACCCTCGCCCCGACTGGCGATCCGGCCTATGCGGGCCTGCGCGGCGATCTGGCCGCTGACCTTGCCGACCGGCCCAAGCTTGGCGGCATGTTCGCGCTGCACCCGGCGCTGACGCAGCTTGGCGCGATGTACGCGGCGAAGCAGGCGCTGTTCGCGCACGCGGTTGCCTCACCCTATCGCGACCGTTCGCACTTCGACGGGCAGAACGTGCTCGAGACCGGCGGCGCGCAACCGTATGACCGGCAGGACGGCTGGATGAACCGGCTGTTGGCCATGCTCCCGGCGGACGCGGCCCGCGGGCTTGCGGTATCGGCGACGATCCCCACCGCGCTGCGCGGCCCGGTGCAAGTTTCAAGCTATGCGCCGTCCTCGCTGCCCGATGCCAGCAATGATACGCTGCAGCGGGTCTCGTCGCTTTATGCCGATGACCCCCAGCTCCACGCACTGTGGGAGGAAGCCCTGCAGACCAAGGCGATGGCGAGCGGCTTCGATGCCGCCGGTGCCAAGGGTGCCGCCGCTGCGGGTGCGCTGGTGGCCAGCCTGATGGCCGGGGACAAGGGCGCGCGAGTGGTGATGGTGGAGACGACTGGCTGGGATACGCACTCAGGCCAGCGCGGCCG
>JAYTIS010000030.1:0-8902 GCA_043731725.1 Novosphingobium sp. | reverse complement strand
TCGAGCGTGCCTTTGGCGGTTTGCACACCGCGGATCGATTCGATTTCGGCGCGGCTAACCGGCTCGTGATAGGCGACAATCGCCAGCACCTCGGTGGCGGCGCGGCTCAGCCGCCGCACGTCTTCGCGTTCGCGCCGCAGCAGGTGCGCCAAATCGGGGGCGGTCTGGAAATGCCAGCGTCCGCCGCGTTCGACCAGTTGCACCCCGCGCCCGGCGTAAGTCGCGGCCAAGTCAGCCAATGCACCCTCCACCGCCGCCCCGCCCAAATGGAGCGAAATTGCTTCGGCGCTCATCGGCGCCTCGGCGGCAAACAGCGTCGCCTCGACCGCACGGACCAGATCGTCCAGACCGGCCCCGCCAGGGTGGTCAAACGACGTCACGCCTTGATCCCGCGCAGCATTAGCGGCCCAAACGGCGCGTCCTGGCTCAGCTCGGCCTTGCCGATCCGCGCCAGTTCAAGCGCGGCGACAAAGCTGGAGGCCAAGGCCGAGCGCCGCAGCTTGGGTTCGGCCCAGCCGTGTTCTTGGCATGGCGGCAGGAAATCGCGCAGCTCCATCCAATCGAGATTAACGCCAAGCATGGCCGAGACCCGCGACAGCGCCGAATCGAGCGTCATCACCAGGCGGTCGCGGACCATGTGCACCACCGGCGCGGTGCGCGCCTTGACCTGACCATAGGCCTGGACCAGCGCAAACCAATCGCACTGCCACAGCACCTTGCGGTCAATCCTGAGCCCCTCGGGCGCGCCGCGCGGCCACGTATCGCGGCCCAGTCGGTCGCGCCCCAACAGGCGCCCCGCCGCATCGCGCATCGCGGCTAAGCGCTGGAGCCGCAGTTGCAGCCGCATCGCCAGCTCTTCTGGGCTGGGATCGGCCTGCTCTTCGCGCGGGAGCAGCAGTGAGGATTTCAGGTAAGCCAGCCACGCCGCCATCACCAGATAGTCCGCCGCCAATTCCAGCCGCAGCGCCTCAGCCTGCTCGATATAAGTCAGATACTGGTCAACCAGCCCAAGGATCGAGATCTTGCGCAGATCGACCTTCTGCCGCCGCGCCAGATCGAGCAGCAGATCGAGCGGGCCTTCCCAGCCATCGAGCTCTAGATATAAGGCGCTGTCATCCTGTGCCGCGCTGGCAATACCGCCCCAATCATCCTCGGCAAAGCTGACCGCCGGGCTGTCGATCAGGCCCTGCTCCCCTGTTTCCGACGTATTCATGCCGCCGCCAGTTCGAGTAAGGCATCGCGCTTGGCGAGCAGTTCGGCTTGGTCTGCTTGTTCGATTTCAAGTCGCATCCCGGCCAACGCGCGATCCAGCCGCACCTGCCCAGCCTCACTCAAGGCGGTGAGCCGTTGGCAAATCCCGGTCATATCGTCCAGTTTCGCCCAGCAGTTGAGCGCGACGTCGCAGCCCGCCGCAATCGCCCGCTCGGCGCGTTCGGGCACGGTTCCGCTCAAGGCTTCCATATCCAGATCGTCGGTCAGCAGCAGCCCATCAAAGCCAATAGCCCCACGAATGATCTGCTCCACCACGAACTTTGACTGGGTCGCAGCATGGTCCGGGTCCCAGGCGGTGAACAGCAGGTGTCCGGTCATTCCAATCGCGGCATGGCGCAGCGCTTTGAACGGAGCCAGATCGGCTTCAAGTTCGGCCGCGCTGGCGGTGACCGTGGGCATCGCCTTGTGCGTATCGCACATGGTCCGCCCATGACCCGGCATGTGCTTGATTGTGCCCAGCACCCCCGCCCGCGCCAGCCCATCGAGCACCGCGCGGCCCAAGGCGGCGACGCGCATCGGCTCATGGCCATAAGCGCGGTCACCGATCACATCGTTGGCATCGGCTTGGCGCACATCGAGCACCGGGGCATGCGTGCAGGTGATGCCCACCTCGGCCAAGTCGATCCCCATCGCCTGCGCATTGACCCGCGCCGCTTCAATCGCGCTAGCCGGAGCCAGATCATAGAGCCGGTCGAACACCGCGCCTGCCGGATAAGCGGGCCAGATCGGCGGCCTCATCCGCTGAACCCGTCCACCCTCTTGATCGATCGTGATCAGCAATTGATCGCGACCGTGAATGGTGCGCAGATCGTCGGTCAGCGCGCGCAGTTGCGCACGGCTTTCGACATTGCGCCCGAAGACGATATAGCCGACCGGATCGGCCTCACGCAAAAAGGCGCGCTCATCGGCGTTTAAGGCAGTTGCAGACAGGCCAAAGATCGCAGGGGTCATAGTGCCAGACAAAATCGCAGCAACGTGCGGCGCTGGCAAGCGCGCAGGCTGCAACGCGTGTGGATTATCGCGCTATTTTACCTGACACGAAATTCCCGCAGCTTTGAGTTTGCTGCACAGCGCGCCTGCCGCAGCAGCATCGGGCGCGACTGCTTGCAGGCGGTAGATCGTACCGTTGTCAGCAGTGCCGGCAATCACCCGGTGCGATACACCCGACAGTGCGCCGCCGGCTTGCCCGGCCAGCTTGGTCCAGCCGGTTTCGGCCGCCTCTTTGGTTGAAAACGCACCGACTTGCACCCCAACGCCGCCACTGGCCGCCGCTGGTGCCTTCGCGCCCGCTGCGGGTTTGGGTTCGGCGGCCGGCATCGGAGCCGCACTGCTGCTCGCCATCTGCGGGGGCTTGTTCTTGCCTTCAGAGACGGCAAAGCTGGTATCACCGGTGCCATCGAAGGTCTTGCCCCCGGGATCCTTTGGCGCTTCCTTGTAGGGTTGGCTGGCGGCTGGGATCAAGCTGCCATCGGCCACCAGCGCAGGATCGGGATTGCGGTGCGAGACCCAGTAAATCCCGCCGACAATCGCCACTAGCGCGGCCAAGGCCATCAGGCCGAGACGCAGGGTGTGCGAGCCGTCGCCGCCGTCGTAATCCTCGTCAAATTCGTCGTCAGAGCTTTCGAGCCAAGGCAGCCGTTCATCCTCGTCGGCCAGTGCCAGTTGCTCGGTTTCTAGCGGTTCACCGTGAGTGTCTTCCCGCTCGGTTCCGCCATTTACCCCGTCACGATCCCCATCGATGCCCGTCATGACTACATTTCCTCCACTGCCTCTACCCCCAGCAGGGCGAGGCCGTTCTTGATAAGTTGCCCGATTTGGGAAGCAAGATAAAGCCTTGCTCCGCTGAGATCGGCAGCTTGTGCCACGATGAAGCGCTTTTCGGGGCGATCATTGCCCACATTCCAATAGGCATGAAAGGCTCCGGCCAGGTCATAAAGGTAGAACGCCACCCGGTGCGGCTCGCGTGCCGCAGCCGCCGCTTCAACCAACCGCGGGAACTGCGCGGCCAGCTTGATCAGCTCCAACTCCTCTGTGCCGAGCAGATCGAGCGCCGTGTCGGACGGGGCAAAC
The DNA here is from genome assembly GCA_043731725.1 of Novosphingobium sp. Classification (GTDB taxonomy): domain Bacteria; phylum Pseudomonadota; class Alphaproteobacteria; order Sphingomonadales; family Sphingomonadaceae; genus Novosphingobium. Next base: position 5,560 of record JAYTIS010000030.1, on the reverse strand, counting down.
CCGGCCTCCGCACCCTTGCGCAGCGTCGATCTGATCCGGGCATGCGCATATTGTACATAGAAGACCGGATTGTCTTTGCTCGCCTCGACCACTTTGGCGAAGTCAAAGTCCATTTGCGCTTCGGGCTTGCGCGTCAGCATGGTGAAGCGGACCACGTCCTTGCCGACTTCCCCGACCACATCAGCCAGCGTGACGAAGTTGCCCGACCGCTTGGACATCTTCACCGGCTCACCGTTGCGCAGCAGGTGGACCATCTGTACCAGCTTGATCTCGAACGGTTTTTCTTTGCCGTCTCCCTGCGTCATCGCCGACACGGCTGCCTTGATCCGCTTGACCGTGCCCGCGTGATCGGCGCCCCAAATATCAACCAACGCATCTGCGCTTTGGGCTTTCTGGAAATGGTATGCGAGGTCGGCACCAAAATAGGTCCAGCTGCCGTCGCTCTTCTTGATCGGGCGGTCCTGATCATCGCCGAACCGGGTCGAGCGGAACAGCGGCAGTTCGACCGGCTCCCAGTCATCGAGCACCTTGCCCTTGGGGGCTTCGAGCTCGCCGTCATAAACCAGCTCGTGCGCACGCAGCCAGGCTTCGGCCTCGGCCGGTTTGCCCGCGGCCTGCAATTCGGCCTCGGACGAAAACAGGTCGTGATGGATCCCCAGCAACGCCAGATCGGCCTTGATCAGCACCAGCATCGCCGCCACCGCGCGGGTGCGGAACAGCGTCAGCCATACAGCTTCAGGCGCAGCAACGTATTGATCGCCGAATTCGGCGGCGAGTTCCTGCGCCAGCGGGATCAGATAGTCGCCGGGGTAGAGCCCCTCGGGGATCTCGCCCACGGCCTCGCCCAGCGCCTCGCGGTAGCGCAAGTGAACTGAGCGCGCGAGCACATCAACCTGCCCGCCGGCATCGTTGACATAATATTCGCGCGTCACCAGGTGCCCGGCATATTCGAGCAGGGTCGCCAGCGCGTCGCCCACCACCGCGCCGCGGCAATGGCCCATGTGCATCGGCCCGGTGGGATTGGCCGAGACATATTCGATGTTGACCATCGCCCCGCCGCCCATCGCTGAACGGCCATAGTCACCGCCAAGCGCCGCAATGGCGCGCAGTTCGGTCAGCCAGACCGCTGGATCGAGCCGCAGGTTGATGAAGCCCGGGCCGGCAATCTCGGCGCTGGTCACGCCGGGCAGTTTGGTCAGTTCACTGACCAACGCCTCGGCCAATGCGCGCGGGTTCAAGCCAGCCGGTTTGGCCAGTACCATCGCAGCATTGGTCGCCAGATCGCCGTGGCTGGGATCGCGCGGCGGCTCGACCGCCACGGCGCTGCGGTTCAGCCCCGCCGGCAGCGTTTCGGCCGCCTCCAGCGCATCGAGCGCAGTGGCAATGTGCCGGGCAAAGGCGGCGTGAAGGGTCATCGTATCGGTCATGGCGCGGCGGTTAGCCGGTTTGTCGCGCAAAGGAAATGCTTGGCACCCAGCGGCTGGGCACGCCCGGACTTAGCGCGTGGCGTTATAGACCAGTTGATCCTGGCTAAGCTGGAAGCCGACCAGTACATCGAAGGTGGCGCGGGCAATCGCCGCCTTGACATCGGGTTGCGCCAGCGGATCAACCGCCGCTTCTTCCTGACCTGCACGGCGTTTGCGCGTGATCCGCTCACGAATGTCCTGCGGCAAGGTGGCCTCGGCCTTGTCAACATAAGCGCCGCCCTGACCGGTGGCGGATGCGCGGTCCTGGCCATCGGCAAAGGCCAACGAAACCTGGCCGACCCGCTTGGAGATCACCGCGCGGCCGCCGCGCAGCACGACCACGTAAAAAGGTAGCGTGACAGTGCGGGCACCGCGGGTATCGAGGCGGCGGCCCTGCACGTTGAAACTGACGTTGGTGAACACTTTGGCGCCAGCATCATTGCACTGGCTGCGCACGTTGGTCATCGCCGCGACCACATCGATATTGTTCGCGGTGGTATCGCCAGGCACGCGGAAGGTAGTCACATCGCCCGTGTTCTGCGGAATTCCGACCGACGGGCAAGTGCTGCGCACGGCGCTGATCCCCACCCCTTCGTCAACCACGATATCGCCAGTCGATTTGCATCCGGCGAGCACAGCAGCTAACACGACGACTTGGGCGATGGCGGGAATCAGGCGGGTACGAGCGATCATTGAGACGTCCTTGGTCGATAGGTGTGATCTTGGTGTGCATGCCCTAGCGGCGCGAATGGCAAAGCGCTAGAGGCCGCTGCATGAACGCCTCCTTGCCAAGCCGCGAATTGCCGCCCCTGCGCCTGTTGCTGGCCGCGCCGCGCGGTTTTTGCGCTGGGGTCGACCGGGCGATCGAGATCGTCGAGCTGGCGCTGCAACGCTATGGCGCCCCCGTGTTTGTGCGGCACGAGATCGTCCACAATCGGTTCGTGGTCGATAGTCTGAAGGCCAAAGGTGCAGTGTTTGTCGAAGAACTGGACGAAGTGCCCGATGGTGCGCCAGTGGTGTTCAGCGCGCACGGCGTGCCCAAATCGGTGCCGGCTGCGGCCACTGACCGAAGGCTCGACTGGCTCGATGCGACGTGTCCGCTGGTCAGCAAAGTCCACCGCCAGGCCGAACGCCAGATCGAGGCCGGACGGCACATCGTGTTTATCGGCCATAAAGGCCATCCAGAAGTAATCGGCACGCTCGGCCAAGTGCCCGAGGGCACGATCACCTTAGTTGAAACCGTTGCGGATGTTGCCCTGCTGCAATTTGCTAGTGATGCACCGTTGGCATTCCTGACTCAAACGACGCTGTCGGTCGATGATACCGCTGAGATTGTGACTGCGCTGCGCTTACGCTTTCCGCAGATCGTCGGACCCAAGGCCGAAGACATTTGCTACGCCACTTCGAACCGACAGGCCGCGGTCAAGGTGATCGCGCCCGAATGCCAACTGGTCTTGGTGATCGGCGCGCCTAACAGCTCCAACTCGGTCCGGCTGGTCGAAGTGGCCGAGCGCTGCGGGGCGCAGGCCCGGCTGGTCCAGCGCGGTGTTGAGATCGAAGCCAGCTGGCTTGACGGAGTCGAAGTGCTGGGTCTGACCGCGGGAGCCTCCGCGCCCGAAGACCTGATCCAGGAAGTGATCGCCCGGATCGCCCAATTCCGCGAGGTTACGGTTGAGCAGGTGATCACTGCGGAGGAAAAGATGATCTTCAAGCTGCCGCGCCAGTTGACCGACTGATGGCGGTTTACACGCAGCTAGGCGCCGAAGCGCTGGCCGATCTGATCGGTCAATTTGACGTGGGCGAACTGCGCATGGCCAAGGGGATCGCCGAGGGCGTCTCGAACAGCAACTGGCTAATCGAGACCTGCGGTGCCGATGGAGCGGCACGGCGATTTATCCTGACGATGTATGAATATCGGATCGAACTCGAAGACTTGCCGTTCTTCCTCTCGCTGCTCGATCATCTGGCGGCCAAGGGCTGCGCCGTGCCGCGTACCATCCACGATCGGCAAGGTGCGCTTTATCGCAAGCTTGGCGACAAGGCGGTGGCGCTGATTGAGTTCCTGCCGGGCGTTTCGATCAGCACGCCCAGCCCAGCGCAGGCCGAGGCGGTGGGCGGTGCATTGGCGCAGCTGCACCTGGCTGCGGCTGACTTCGCCGGAAGCCGCGCCAACGGGATGGACCTGGCCGAATGGCAGCGGTTGGCGGCTGAGTGCGGCCCGGAGGGACTGCGCTCAATCGATCCGGCACTGGCCGATTTGATCGCGCGCGAGCTGCCCTTGCTGGTCAGTGAATGGCCGCAAGACTTGCCGCGCGGGGTGATTCACGCCGATCTGTTCACCGACAATGTGCTGATGCTGGGCAGCCGGGTAACCGGGCTGATCGACTTCTACTTCGCCTGCAGCGACCAGATCGCCTACGACGTTGCTGTTACCCATGCAGCCTGGTGCTTCGACGACGCGGGACGTAATTTCTCGCCCGCATTGTCCACTGCGCTGCTGGCCGGGTACGCGACAGTACGCCCGCTCAGCTCGGCTGAGCGGGCGGCTTTGCCAGTGCTCGCGCGCGGGGCGGCGATGCGCTTCACCATGAGCCGGGCGTACGACTGGCTTAACACTCCAGCGGGCGCTCTGGTCACGCGCAAGGACCCGCTGGCCTTCGCCCGGCGGCTTGAGTTCTACGCCGCTCCCGCCAATGTCGGACTATTTAGCGCAGCATGAAACAGGTTGAGATTTTCACCGACGGGGCCTGCAAGGGAAACCCCGGCCCGGGCGGCTGGGGGGCTGTACTGCGCACCGGCGGGCATGAAAAAGAACTATCGGGCCACGCACCCGCGACGACCAACAACCGGATGGAGCTGACCGCAGTGATCAAGGCGCTGACCGCGCTCAAGAGCCCGTGCGAAGTCGCGCTGCATACCGATAGCCGCTATGTCATCGACGGCATCACCAAGTGGATTTTCGGCTGGCAGAAGAACGGCTGGAAGAATGCGGCGAAGAAGCCGGTGCTGAATATCGATCTGTGGCAGTCGCTGCTGATCGCAACAAAGCCGCACAAGATCAGCTGGCACTGGGTCAAAGGCCATGCCGGACATCCCGAAAACGAACGCGCCGACAAATTGGCCAGCGACGCTGCGCTAGGCCCCAGTCAGCGCAGCCTTAAGGGTGCGTAAGGCGCTGGATCGACCGCGCCGCCAACTTGCCCCAGCAGCAAGTTGAGCGCCAGATCGGCAGCTGCCGGTGCGGTCTGGATGCCGAACCCGCCTTGGCCGGCAAACCAGAAAAACCCCGGTCTAGCCGCGTCAAATCCGTAGACCGGCAAGCGATCCGGGGCAAAACTGCGCAAGCCCGCCCACTTGTGTTCAAGCGCGACAATCGGCCAGTCGAGCACGTGCTCAAACCGGTTGATCGCCAGCGCTACGTCCAATTCCTCGGGTGCCGCATCGCACGGCAGGCTGAGCGTTTCGTCGTGCGGGCTGAGCCACACCTTGCCGCCCTCGGGCTTGAAATAGAATGAGCCGTCGTAGCCCATAACCAGCGGCAAGTCAGCCGGGACCGGCGTTGCCATCCGCAGCTGCACCACCGTACGGCGCAGCGGCGCGATGCCGAGCGGTGCGATAGCCGCTCGTTCAGCGACCTGATCGGCCCAGGCTCCGGCGGCGTTGATCAGAATATCGGCGCTGGCCGTCCGGCCATCAGCCAACGACAGGTGCCAGCTTGCGGAATGACGCACGGCGGCGGCAAGCTCGGCCCGCAGCCACAACTCTGCTCCACCGCGTTGCGCGCTGGCCAGATACAGCTGGTGCAGCCCGGCAACGTCGATATCGCGGCAAGCTGGTTCGAACGCCCCACAAGTCCATTCGCTTTTTAACCCTGGCAGACGAGCTTCAAGCGCGGTGCGGTCAAGCTGGTCAACCCGCACCCCCAGGGTTTCGAAAGTTCGGACGAATTGCTCCAACCCGGCCGCCTCACTGGCGCGCGCCAAGGTCAGACCACCGCGGTCGGCCAGCAAGCCGTGTTCAGCGAGGAACGCGAACGAAGCGGTGGTTAGCGGCTGGACCTGCGGGCCGCCGTACGATTCGATCCAGAACGCCGC
>JAYTIS010000029.1:0-29078 GCA_043731725.1 Novosphingobium sp. | reverse complement strand
TGCTGTGGATTGAACTGCAGAAACGTACGGGCGGTTTCAAGTTTCGCAAGCAGGTGCCGCAAAATCCTTACACGCTGGACTTTGGCTACTTGTCCACACGCCTGGCAATCGAGGTCGATGGCGAGGCGCATAACCGGAGCGATCAACCTCGAAAAGACGCAGTGCGTGACCGGATCATGATGGAGCGCGGGTTCCAGACGCTACGGTTGGCAGCGTATGATTTGCTGAAAGATTTAGAAGCTTGCGTGACGGGAATTGTTCAGGCTTGCCACACGCGGCTCCTGCAAATCGAGTACCGCGCATGACCTACGACGCGATCATCATCGGTGGCGGGCCCGCTGGCCTCACTGCGGCGATTTACCTCGCGCGGTATCGCCGCCGCGTCATCGTAATTGATCGGGGCGGAAGCCGCGCGGCGTTGATTCCGACCAGCCATAATCACGCGGGCTATCCGCAAGGCATTCACGGCGAGGACTTGCTCGCGGCGATGCGCGCGCAGGCGCAGCAGTTTGGGGCGGAACTGCGCAGCGGCGAAGTGCAAAGCATTGCGGCAGCGGGCGCACAGTGGCAGCTGCGCGGCGATGGCCTTGATCTCACCACCCGCACGGTGCTGTTCGCCACCGGTGTGGTCAACCGCTACCCAGAGATTCCGCGCGACGTCCACGATGCCGCGCTAGCGGCGGGCAAGTTGCGCTATTGTCCTGTCTGCGACGCGTTCGAGGCGACTGACCAGCGGATTGCAGTGATTGGCGCGGAAAGCCATGGGGTGGCAGAGGCGCTGTTCCTGCGCAATTACTCAGACCGGATCACGCTGTTCACGCTTGAGGAGTGCGAGCTTCACGAAAAGGACCGCGCCGATTTAGCCAAAGCCGGGGTCAGTTGGGACCCGCGCCCGGTGGCGTCGTATGATTTTTCGGGCGACGGCTTGCGGCTGGGCTTCGCCGATGGCAGCACGGCCAATGCCGATACGCTGTACCCCGCGCTGGGGTCCGATCCCAATGACAGCCTGATCAAGCAGCTGGGCCTGCGCACCACCAGCGACGACTGCATCCTGACCGATAGCCATCAGCGGCTCGGGCTCGATGGGCTGTATGCGGCGGGCGACATCGTTTCCGGGCTCGACCAAATCAGTGTGGCGATGGGCCAGGCGGCGGTGGCGGCAACCACGCTGCACAACGATTTGCGCGCGCGCGACGGGAAGGTGCCAGAGGAATGACCGACCAGCCCAGCCACCCGCTGACCGGGCTCAAGGTGGTCGAACTCGCGCGGATTCTCGCCGGGCCGTGGGCAGGGCAGATCTTTGCCGATCTTGGCGCCGAGGTGATCAAGATCGAAAGCGCGGCGGGCGACGATACCCGCCAGTGGGGTCCACCATTCGTGACCTATGCCGATGGCACCAGCGACGCCGCCTATTTCCACGCGGCTAATCGCGGCAAGACCTCGGTGGTGATCGATTTCGCCACCCCCGAAGGTCAGGCGCAGGTCAAGGCCCTGATCGCCGATGCCGATGTGCTGATCGAGAATTTCAAGGTCGGCACGCTCGCCAAATACGGGCTCGATTATGCCAGCCTGTGCGCACTCAATCCGCGTCTGATTTATTGCTCGATCACCGGGTTCGGACAGGACGGGCCTTATGCCAGCCGCCCGGGCTATGATTTCATCGTCCAGGGGATGAGCGGGATCATGGACCTGACCGGCGATCCCGCTGGCCCGCCGCAGAAGATCGGGGTGGCCTTTGCCGACATCATGACCGGGCTTTATGCAGTGATCGCGATCCAGGCGGCGCTGGCCGCGCGGGCCACATCCGGGCGCGGTGAGCATATCGACTTGGCGCTGTTCGATGTGATGACCGGGGTGCTGGCCAATCAGGCGCAGAACTACCTGGTCTCAGGCCAGGTGCCGCGCCGCATGGGCAATGCCCATCCCAATATCACGCCTTACGCGGTGTTCCCGACCAACGACGGCTGGTTCATCCTGGCGGTCGGCAATGACGGCCAGTTCCGCCGGTTTTGCGAGGTGATGGGGATGAGCGGGTTGGCGCAGGACGCGCGCTTCGTCAGCAATGCCTTGCGGCTGGAACATCGCGCGGTGTTGGAGGTGCTGATCGGCGAAGCGACCCGGCAGCACCCCCGCGATGAGCTGTTGGCGCTGTTGGAGAGCGCCGGGGTGCCGGCCGGGCCGATCAACTCGGTGGCCGACGCTTTTGCCGATCCGCAGCTGATTGCCCGCGCGATGCAACAGGCGTTTGTCGCCCCGGACGGCCAAAGTATCGCCGGGGTGCGCACGCCAATCACGTTCAAGCATATGGCGCTCAAGCTGGGTGTTGCCGCGCCGCGGTTGGGCGCGGATGACTAGTGCGGAATATCGGCGGCGGGCTCAGGCTTGGCCCCACTGCGCAGAGCCTGGGGGCGAAGGTCAGCCCTTTTCATAAACACCACCAGCGGCGCCGCGCCCAGCGTTAGCCAGGCCATCAGCCAGAAATCATCGATGTAGGCGATCATCGCGGCCTGCCGGTTCACCTCGCCGTCGATCATCCGCAACGCCGCCTCGCCCATCGCTTGAAAGCGGTCAACGGTCGAAAAATCGAGCACCGAGGTGAACGATGCGGTAACATGCGCCGCCAGATCAGCATGACTGACCTGCAGATTGCGCGCGAGCAGCAATGTGACGATCGAAATCCCCACCGACGAGCCAATCGAGCGCGACAGGTTGAGCAGGCTCGATCCATCGGTGCGCAGCATCGGCGGCAGGGTGGCGAAGGCGCTGGCATTGAGCGGGATGAACACCAGCCCCATGCCGATCCCCTGCAAGAATCCCGACGAAGCAATATGCGAATAGTCGGTTTGCAGCGACCACGAAGCCATTTCCCACAGCGAGAACGCGGCGATACTAAAACCCGTCGCGATCAAAATCCGCGGTTCGAAACCCTTGCGCAGGATGTAGCCCGAAAACTGCATAGTCAGCAGCGTGCCGACCCCGCGCGGCATCATCGTTTCGCCGGTGTCGATCACGCCGTAACCAAACAATCGTTGCAGCATCGGCGGCAGCAACGCCATGGTAGCGAACATCACCACCCCCATCACCAAGCTGAAAGCCAGGCCGAACACAAAATTTGCATTGGAGAATAGTTGGCGATTGAACAAAGGTTCGCGCGCGGTAGCGAAATGGATCACCGCAATCCATACCGCCGACAGAAACACTGTCACATAAATCCACGCTTCGACCGACTGGAACCAGTCGATATGGTTGCCGCGATCGAGCAGCAGTTGCAGCGAAGTCAGCGCCAGCGCGATCAGCAAAAACCCCAGCCCATCGAACTTGCGCCGCACCAGCGGGCGCGATGGCAATGTGGCAGCCAATATCGCCAGCGAAACAGCTCCTAAGGGGACATTGACGTAGAACACTGCGCGCCAGTTCCAATTCTCGGTCAAATACCCACCCAGGATCGGCCCCAGGATTGGCCCGGCCATGATCCCCATGCCCCACACCGCCATCATTTGAGATTGGCGCGAGGGTTTGTTGGTGTCGATCATCGCGGCTTGGCTAAGCGGTGCGATAAACGCCCCAGTTGCGCCTTGCAGTGCGCGAAACAACACCATCTGGGTTACATTCTGGGCCATCCCGCACAGCATAGAAGACAACACGAACCCCACGACCGAGGCCAAGAACAATCGCCGCGAACCGACCCGATCGGCCAACCAGCCGGTGATCGGCATGGCCACCGCTACCGCGACAATATAGCTGGTTAAAACCCAGCTTATCTCGTCCGACGTGGCGCCGAGCGTTGACTGCATATGGGGGATTGCGACATTGGCGATGGTGGTATCGAGGATCTGGATCAACGAGGCCAACATGACCCCGATTGCCACCAACAAAGAGTTGGGGACCGGCAATGTCGCCACATCATCGGCATGGGTCGGCTGGCGCGGGGCCGCATTGCTCGGTGCGCCGCGGCGCGACTTAGAGGCGGCGGAAGCCATGCGCTCCGTCCTTAGCGCCGACGCCCGTCAGTGAAGACTTTGACGCGCACCGACAGCCCGGCGATCAACGGCCGCGGGCACGGCTCGTCCAGCACAATCCGCACCGGCACGCGCTGGGTTACTTTGACCCAGTTGCCGGTCGCATTTTGCGCTGGGAGCACCGAAAATTCGCTGCCAGTCCCCGCCCCGATCGAAGCGACGTGAGCCTTGAGCACTAGCCCGGGATAGGCATCGAACTTGATCTGGGCAGACTGGCCGAGGCGCATGTCGGCCAAGTCCGTTTCCTTAAAATTCGCCTCGATATAGGCCGAACCGTCGGCCACTAGCGTCACAACTGGCAGGCCGGAAATCAACTCCTGCCCCAATTGCAGGCGGCCCGCCTGACTGACTTGCCCGCTCACCGGCGCGCGCACTTCGGTGCGCGCCAAACTAAGTTGGACCACCTGACGCTGAGCGCGGGCGGCGGCGACTTGCGGATAAACACCGGGCACTTGGGCGCCGGTCGAAAGCTTGGCCGCAGCCTCGCGCCCTTTGGCCTGCGCCAGCCGCAGCGCGTCCTGACCGATCGCGACCTGATGCTGGGCCGCGTCGTAGGCAGCCTTGGTGGTAAACCCGCGCTTCCACAGCGCTTCCTGCCGGGCTAGATTCGAGCGGGCAAAGCCGATCTGCTCCTGCGCGGCCGAAACGTCCGCACCTGACAGCGCGCTGGAACTGGCCAAGGCGGTCTGGCTGGCCTGCGCGGTGGCAATCGCAGCATCGGCCTGCGCCAGTTGCAACTGGAACGGCTGCGCGTCGATCCGGAACAGCGGATCGCCGGCATTTACGTGCTGGTTTTCCTTGACCAGAACTGCGGTGATTTTGCCGCCAACCTCGGCACTGACTGACACTTTGTCGAGGTGGACATAGGCGTTATCAGTTGACACTTCGCCCTGCAGGCTGCGCCAATAGACCACCCCGCCAATAATCAGCGCCAGCGGCAGCGACAGCATCAGCACCAGCCGACCCCATCTGCGTTTGGGCACGGGTTGCTCCGACGTGCGGTTGTCTGCCGCTGGCGCCGGTTCGGCGATCATTTCAGCAGTGGCTGGATCGATTTTGGGATCGCTTTCAGCCATGGGACACCAACTTGGGATTGTCGCGCGGCGTCAGGTTGCTGCGCAGGCGTTCCAGCGTGGCGATCACCGCCGCGCGCTCTTCGCTGTCGATGCCGGCAAACGCCTCAAGCTCAAGCTGCTCACCCAATGGTTGCAATTGCGCCAGCAGGTCAGCGGCCTTGCCGGTCAGGAACAAGCGCCAGGATCGGCGGTCGGCTGGATCCGAACGGCGCTCAACCAAGTCCGCTTCCTGCAACCGGTCAACCATTCGGCACACTGTGATGGGCTCTACATCAAGCAATTCTGCCAATCTGCCCTGATTTACGCCTTCATGCCGCTTGAGCATGACCAACACTTGCCACTGCGGGCGGGTCACCCCGATCGCACGGGCGCGCGTGTCAAACGCTCTGCGCGCAAGGCGCATAACGTCGCCAACGATTGCAAAAGGGCTTTCTTCCATAACTGTACACTTAATAAGCATAGCTATAAATTGCAAGGTACTTCTGCGCCTCTCCTTGCCGGCCAAAGCGCAAGAGGCGGGGTTGTTGAAGGCTCATCCGGGGATAGCGTTCTGTTTGCGGCTTGCGTGTTGCCGCGGGCTAGAGTGAACAGGCGCATGTTCGCCCGCCTCCCCCGTCCCCTGGCCTTGCTGGTCGTTGCGCTATTTCTGGCGGCGGCGACGTGGTGCCTGTTGACCCCACCCGGCAAAGTCTCCCGCGCTGCTCAGGGCCATTACACCGACATGATGCTCTACCGCGATATTGTTTCGGCGATGCAATCGGACCACGGCTATTATCAAGCTGCAACTGACGCCCAACGCGCGCACCTTTACCCTACTCGGCCATTCGTGACCGTGCGCGAGCCGACGCTCTATTGGCTGGCCGCACAGCTGGGTTGGACTTGGCTCAATCGGATCGAAATCGGCCTGCTGATCGCGGTTTCCCTGACCTGGGTGTTTGCACTCCCGGTGCCAATCAATCTGGCCGAGAAATTAGGCGCCGCCGCGTTGATCGCAGTGGGCGGACTGGCTCCGATTGCCACCAGCATTACCGCGATGAGCGAGGCCTGGTGCGGCTTGCTGCTGACCCTCGCGCTGGGTCTGACGCTGTGGCCGCGGGCGCGCTGGTGGATGCCGGTGCTGGTCATTGCCGCGGCACTGGCGCTGCGCGAATTAGCGCTGCCGTTCCTATTGCTGGCCGCGGCCTTCGCCCTGTGGGAGCGGCGGTGGAATGAGCTGGCGGTCTGGACGCTGGTCGCAGTTTTGTTCGGACTGGGCATGGCGCTGCACGCAGCGCAAGTGGCTCAAGTTGTGCGGCCGACCGATTACCTGTCGCCCGGCTGGGCCGGCGGGCTGGGCCTGCGCGGGGTGCTGCTGGCACTGGTCAATACTACGGTGCTGCACCTGCTTCCGCACCGGCTGGCGCTGGTGATCGCCTTGCTGCCGGTGCTCGGTTGGGGCGCGCTTGATGGGCGCGGAGGGCGCTTTGCCGCGCTGCTGCTGGGCGGCTACGCCTTAATGATTGCGCTGTTTTCGCGCGCCGACAATTTCTATTGGGGGTTCTTGCTGCTGCCAGCTTGGCTCGCGGGTCTGGCCTTGGTCCCGCGCGGGGTGGGACAGCTCGCCGGTGCGATTATTCGCCCTGCCCGTTAATTGCCCCCGGCTCGTTCGCCACCACGCTCAACACCGCCGTCCAGGCCGCAACATTCTGCTCAAGTTGCGCCGGATCGATCTTGTCGAGCGTATCGTCGGGGGTGTGGTGCAGATCGAAGTAGCGGGTGCCGTCCTGCTGCAGATCGATCACCGCCAGCTTTTGCGCAGCGATAAGCGGCCCCACGTCGGTTCCGCCGCCGGCCTTGGCCCGGCCGGTCACAATGCCCATCGCCGCGAGCGCCGCGCTGACCCGTTCGCCCAGCGCCTTGTTGGGTGCGGCCAAGTTGAGATCGACCCGCCACACCCGGTCGGCACCGAAATCGCTTTCCATCGCCAACGCGTGCAGTTCGCCCGCGTGCGCCTTGGCATAGGCAATCCCGCCAAAACCGCCCAATTCTTCGCTGCCAGACCACAGCACGCGGATCGTACGCAGCGGCTGACCCGCGCCCTGCGCGCGCAATGCCCCGCCGGTAACAATCGCGCAGCCGGCGGCATTGTCGATCGCTCCGGTGCCCAGATCCCAGCTATCGAGATGGCAGGCGAGCAGCACCGGCGGCAGCGACGGATCGCGCCCGGGCAAATCGGCAATTACGTTGCCCGAGGGCATGTTAGCTTGCGGATGGCTCTCAAGCACCAGGTTGATCGTGATCGGCTTGCCGGTGGCGGCGATGCGCGCGATCAGGTCGGCATCGGGCGCAGACACCGCCCCCGCGGGGATCGCGCGGCTGCCTGCCGGAAAGTTAGTCCCGCCCGTATGCGGATCGCGGTTATGGTCGGTTCCGGCCGAGCGGATCACCGCGCCAATCGCGCCCTTGGTCACCGCCACCGCCGGGCCTTGGCGCCGGGCGTTACCGTAAGGGCCGTAGCCAGAGCCATCCTGGTTGGGCAGCATCTGGTTGTCGATGAAGGCGATCTTACCAGTGAGCGATCCCTCCGGAGCCGCCTTCAGCGCGTCGAGACTGGCGAAATAGACCAATTCAGCGTTCAGCCCGCCTTTGGGCGTGGGCACCGAATTGCCTAGCGCGGTGATGTGCAGATCGTGCGGGTAGGGCCCGATCAGACGCGCACTTTCCGCACCGCGCACGAAACCCGGAATGGTGAACGGTTCGATGTGGACATTTTTGAAGCCGAGTTTGGTCAGCCGCGCAACCGCCCAATCGCGCGCCGCAGCCTCACGCGGTGACCCGTCCAGCCGCGCCCCGATCTCGGTCGTCAGGTCGGCGACAATATCCCACGCCGTGCCGCTGCCTTGCGGCGGAGCAGCAGTGGCGGAGCTGGCAATAACGAGGGCGGAGAGCGCGGCGGCGCGGAGCAGGTTGGTCATGCTGCAGGCTTGTAAAGCGTGAACCGGCAATGGCAATCGCTCTGCGTCAACTTACCTCAGCCGCTGACCTGCCCCGCGCCGAACGCTTCATCCCAACATCGCCAACCCCGCACCCTCCCCCGCTTGCCCCGCGCCACTCACCCCTGTAAGGGCGCGCCAATTCTCCGTTTTTGACCAATTCCAGAGGTACCCGATGGCCGCCCAATATGCCTATGTCATGAAAGGCATGACCAAGACTTTCCCCGGCGCGCCGAAGCCGGTGTTGAGCGATATCAGCCTGCAGTTCTATCAAGGTGCCAAGATCGGCATCGTTGGGCCGAACGGCGTCGGCAAATCGACGCTGATGAAGATCATGGCCGGGATCGACACCGATTTTACCGGCGAAGCGTGGCCGGGCGAGTATATCACGGTGGGCCATCTGGCGCAGGAGCCCGAGCTCGACAAGACCAAGACCGTGCTGGAGAACGTCAAGGACGGTGCGCGCGCGACCGCCGACCTGGTGGACCGGTTCAACGAAGTATCGGCCTTGATGGGCGAGCCCGATGCTGACTTCGATGCGCTCGGCGACGAGATGAGCGCGCTGCAGGAAAAGATCGATGCGGTTGACGGTTGGACGCTCGACAACCAGCTTGAGATCGCGATGGAAGCGCTGCGCTGCCCCCCGGGCGACTGGCCAGTGGACAATCTTTCAGGCGGTGAAAAGCGCCGGATCGCGCTGACCCGCTTGCTAATCCAGAAACCCGGCATCCTGCTGCTCGATGAGCCGACCAACCACCTTGACGCCGAGTCTGTCGAGTGGCTGGAAAACCATCTGAAGGAATACGCCGGCGCGGTGCTGATGATCACTCACGATCGTTACTTCCTCGACAATGTGGTCGAGTGGATCCTTGAGCTCGATCGCGGGAAATACTTCCCTTACGAGGGCAACTATTCGACCTACCTTGAGAAAAAAGCCAAGCGCATGGCGCAGGAGGACCGCGAGGAAGGCGGCCGCCAGAAAGCGCTGACCCGCGAGCTTGAGTGGATCCGCCAGACCCCGGCCGCGCGCCAGACTAAGAGCAAGGCGCGCATCCGCAAGTTCGAGGACTTGCAGAACGCGCAGGACGGCCGGATCGCTGGCAAGGCGCAGATCGTCATCCAGGTGCCCGAGCGGCTCGGCGGCAAAGTGATTGAGGCCAAGGGTCTGTCCAAGGCTTATGGCGACAAGCTATTGTTCGAAGACTTGTCGTTCATGCTCCCGCCGGGCGGGATTGTCGGCATCATCGGCCCCAACGGCGCGGGTAAATCGACGCTGTTCCGGATCATCACCGGACAGGAAGTGCCCGACGAAGGGGCGCTGGAGATCGGCAGCACCGTGCATCTGGGCTTCGTCGATCAAAGCCGTGACGACCTCGACCCCAAGCACAACGTGTGGGAAGAAATTTCCGGCGGGCACGATTATATGACCGTCAACAAGCAGGAAACCTCGACCCGGGCCTATGTCGGCGCGTTTAATTTCAAGGGCGCGGACCAGCAGAAGAATGTCGGCAAACTATCGGGCGGCGAACGCAACCGCGTGCACATGGCCAAGATGCTCAAGCAGGGCGGCAACGTGCTGCTCTTGGATGAGCCGACCAACGATCTCGACGTCGAAACGCTGGGCGCATTGGAAGACGCGATCGAAAACTTCGCCGGCTGCGCGGTGGTAATCAGCCATGACCGCTTTTTCCTCGATCGCCTCGCCACGCATATCCTGGCGTTCGAAGGCAACAGCCACGTCGAATGGTTCGAAGGCAACTTCGCGGCTTATGAGGATGACAAGCGGCGCAGACTGGGCGATGCGGCGGATCGGCCGACTAGGTTGGCGTATAAGAAGCTGACGCGTTAATCTTCACAGCCTCAAGCCTGAACACGAAGCTTAACAAGCCATTCACGTTGCTGACAGCGCGACTCGGATAGCCATGATCCATGATCGCCGCCGATGGTGCGGCGCAGTGGTGGAGATACGGCTATGGCCGTCAATGTGAGAAAGCAGTCACGCCGGTTGGCGGTGATGGCGTTGGCTATTTCGGCATTCGCGCTGCCCAGTTTGGCTTCGGCGGAGCCCGAAGATGGCGGACGCGCTAATTGGCGTGCCCGAAGCGAAGACGGCGCACGGCAAGCCCGCGCCGAAAGTCAGGACAATGGGGACGAGCAGAATCGTCAAGAATCACAGGAGCAGGCCCGGGCCGCTCCTGCCCCACAAGTGGCTCCGCCTCAGCAATCAGCGCCACCGCAGCAGGCCGGCTGGTCAGGCGGCGGCGGCAATGGTTGGGGCGGCGGACATCACGACCGCAGCGCCGATCAAAGCAATCAGCGCCGCGCCCGGAACGACAGCAGTGACGATCCCCGGGCGGAGCCTTCTGCACCACAGCAACAACCGGCCCAACCGGGCTGGGCTGGCCGTCAAGGCCAGACCTGGAGCCACGACACCAACCACGAGGGTGGCGCTCGCAACTGGACCGATGCCGACCGTCACAATCACGATGGCGGCGATCGCCACCGCCACGATGATCGCCAGCGCGACCGTACCCGCGGCTATGTCAGCGGCGGCTATTATTATGGAAACAACACCGGTTATAATCAAACCTACGACGATCATGACCGCGATGATCAGCAGTGGAACCGTCAGTGGCGCAGTAACAGCAGCTATAACTGGTACAGCTATCGCAGCAGCCACCCGTCGTACTACCGGCTCGGCAGCTATTATTCGCCCTATCGAAATTACAGCTATCGGCGGTTGAGCATCGGATTTTTCCTCGACAATCTGTTTTTCGGACAGAACTACCGGATCCAAGACCCGCGCTATTATCGCCTGCCCGATGTCTATGGCCCCTATCGCTGGGTGCGCTATTATGACGATGCGGTGCTGGTCGATATCTACTCGGGCGAAGTGGTCGATGTGATCTACGATTTCTTCTGGTGACCCACTGATCGGGTCAGCGGCCGCAGCTTGACCCTTGCCCTGTTCGGACAATCCGATAGGCAGGATCGATGAGCAATTACGTTAATGCCCCCAACCCCGATAAGGTTGCGCTGCTGCGAACCGGCGCGCATGCCCGCCGTCGGCTCGATGCCAACCCACGTGCTCAGCGCGTGATAACCGACGCCGCGGAAATATGGACCGTGCCCGACTTCATCAATGCCGACGAATGCGCCAACCTGATGGATATGATTGACCGCACCGCGCAGCCTTCGCAAGTGCTCGACCACGGTTACAAAGAGGTGTGGCGGACCAGTTCATCGGGCAATGTTGATCGGGCCAACCCGTTCGTGCACATGCTCGAAAGCCGGATCGACGAACTGCTCGGGATCCCGCACGGGTTTGGTGAAACGATGCAGGGTCAGCGCTATCTGGTCGGCCAGGAATTCAAATATCACCTCGATCTGTTCTGGACCAAGGCGGATTACTGGAAGAAAGAAGCCAAGCAGGGCGGGCAGCGTTCGATCACTGCCATGTGCTTTCTGAACGATGTCGAGGAAGGCGGCGACACTGCCTTTACCGACATCGGCATCGCGGTTCGCCCCGAACGCGGCAAGCTGCTAGTCTGGAACAACCACACGCCCACCGGCCAACCCAACGAGATGACCATGCACGCCGGAACTCCGGTGCTCAAAGGGAAGAAATACATCATCACCAAATGGTATCGCACGCGCAAATGGGGCTGACCTTCGGACCCATGCTGACCCGGCGGCGGTTCGCCGCGGGCGCATTCGCCATCGCTGGAACGGCCGCCCTGCCCGCATTTCCCACGCCGATTTTGACCGGCGAGGATGCGCAGCTGATGCTGCTGTTCCGCAGCGTCGCCAAAGCCGAGGATGCGATCGATCCACTCGGACTGATCTATCGCGGCGGCCAGCCTAACGCCGCAAGCTTCCGCCAGCTTTACACTGACGCGCAGCTGCGCGCCAAGCGCGCTCTGGTGGCACAAGCGCTGGCCGGGCTAAAACGGATCGATCGCCGCAAGCTCAGCCCCGAACGGCAGATTTCTTATGACGTCTTTCTTGGCGACAAGCGCGAAGACGCCGCCTGGTTGCGCCCGGAAGTGCTTGCGCTCACTGCCGTCCGCCCTTTCAACCACTTTGGCGGAATGCACATCGAGTTTCCCTCGCTGGTCGCCAAGGAGGGCGCACTGCCCTATACCACCGAGGACGAATACGTCCGCAATCTGGCGCTGATCGCGGCGTTCCCGCAAGTGCTCGACAATGCGGTGGCGCGGTTCCGGCAAGGCCTGGATACCGGCGTGGTCGAATCCAAACTGACCGTGACCAATATGATCGGCCAGATCGATGCGCTGCTGGCTCAGCCGCCCGAGCAATCGCCGTTCACGTCGGCGGTGCGCGATTTCCCGGCCGGAGTGCCCGCAGGCAAACGCCCCGCCTTGATCGCGCAGTTTACTGCGGTCACTGCCGATCAGGTCTATCCGGCCTATCGCCGATTGCGCAATTTCTTTGCCACGGATTATCTCCCTGCGGCGCGCGTTGCCGTGGGGATTTCAGCCATGAAGGGCGGCGCCGGACTGTACCGGCTGCAGATCGCCCAGCATACAACTTTGCGGCTGGAGCCCAATGCGGTGCACCAGTTAGGACTGAGCGAAGTCGCGCGGATCCAGCGCGAGATGGTGACGGTCGCGCGCGCGCTGGATTACCCGGGCGAGCTGCGCGGGTTTTTCGATTACATCCGCACTGCGCCGCGGTTTCACCCCAAGAGCCGCGAGGAACTGGCGGCCGGGTTTGCCAAAGTTGCACGCGAAGTCGAAGCGCAAGTGCCCAAATTCTTCAGCCGGGTGCCGCGCAGCAAGCTAATGATCCAGCCCTACCCGGCCTACCGCGAAAAATACGAGGCCGGCGGAAGCTACAACCAGGGCTCGCCCGATGGCAGCCGCCCCGGGGTATTCTTCTACAACACTTACGATCTGCCCAGCCGGTTCCTCACCGGGATCACCACGCTGTTCCTCCACGAAGGTGCGCCGGGGCATCACTTCCAAATTAGTCTGGCGCAGGAAGACACGTCCTTGCCGGATTTCCAGCGGTTTGGCGGCAACAATGCCTATGTCGAAGGCTGGGCGCTTTATTCTGAGACGCTTGGCTACGACATGGGGTTTTACAAGGATCCGATGCAGCATTGGGGCACGCTCGATGACGAGATGCTGCGTGCAATGCGATTGGTGGTGGATACCGGGCTGCACGCCAAGGGTTGGAGCCGCGAGGCGGCGATTGACTATATGCTGGCCAATTCAGGTATGGGTCGCAGCGATGCAACCGCCGAGGTTGAGCGCTATATCGCCTGGCCGGGACAAGCGCTGGGCTACAAAATCGGCGCGCTGACGATTCAGCGGCTCAAGCGCAAAGCGCAAGACAAGTTGGGCGGTAAGTTTGATGTGCGCGGATTCCACGATCAGGTACTGGGTTCGGGCGCGCTGCCCCTGCCGATCTTGGAAGCCAAGCTCGATCGCTGGATCGCCGCGCTGCAGGTGTGACCATGACCGAGCGGCGCTTTGCTTGCACCCAGTGCGGCCAATGCTGCAACCGCGCGCCCGAATTGGAACTGGGCGAGGCAGCGGCGCTGGCTGATGTGTTCGTGCTGCGTTTGCTGATGCGGATTTACAGCCTGCCGTGTTCGGTCAGTGATTACCTGACATCGGACCAGCCGCGCGACCAGGCCAACGCCAAATTCTACCAGACCAAGCGCTTGCTCTCGGCCTTTGCGGCAACATCGTGGCCCGCGAATGTGCGGCGCGATGGCCGGTTCGTCGAATATGTCCAGTATCTCAGTCTCTCGGTCCTGCCGCTCGATCTGGGTACGGGCGCGTGTAATGCGCTCGAGGCGGCGCGCTGTTCGATTTACCCGCGCCGACCGCTGTCATGCCGTACGGTCCCGCTGCATTACTCGCGCGCGGAGGCCTTTGCCGCGCGCGATCTGGACCTGTTTGTCGCGACTCCCGGCTATGCCTGCGCCACCGGCGATGATGCTCCGCTGGTGATTTCCCAAAGCAGCATTATTGATCAGGCCATGCTCGCCGCGCGCGCCGAAGCCCTAACGCGGGCGCAATCCGATCAGTCGTGGAAGACAGCGATCGTCAAAGCCATGAAGGCCGAACAGTACGGGCTACCCATCCCGCGCGGCGTTGAAGCTGAGGCCGCTAGGGGCGCGCTGACCGCGTCGATGCTGGGCGCATGGTCGGTTGCCGAGGCAGCGGGGATGATCAAGCAGGCGGAGGCACGCCG
Organism: Novosphingobium sp.; assembly: GCA_043731725.1. GTDB lineage: Bacteria > Pseudomonadota > Alphaproteobacteria > Sphingomonadales > Sphingomonadaceae > Novosphingobium. The sequence goes on along the minus strand of JAYTIS010000029.1, from coordinate 14,783 downwards.
CCTGGTGGCTGCGCAGTGCAACTTGATCGAGCAGGAATTGCAGCGGGATCAGTTGAGCGCAGATGTACGCGTTACGCTTGGCGAGATGCACCGCGACTATTCCGCAGCGCTAGCTAACAGGTAACAAGCCCTCAGCGAAAAAGAATCGCCAGCCTGCCAGTCATGGTCGATGTTCAGATATTCGAGGCGGATTGGGGGCGGCGCGTCAAATACCTTGATATTTACGTGATGATTTCGCCTGCGCGCGGCGACGATTTTGAGATTACAGCCAAGTCCGATGCGGGCGGAGAAGGCAATTCAGCGATCAAGCGCCGCCTCCAGCGCAATAACCGCAGCGGCATTCTGTGTGGCTATGCTGCCAGCGCCTCGGCAATCAGCTTGCGGGTGTTGGCCACGCCATAGAGCGTGATAAAGCTGCCCATGCGCGGACCTTGGCTTGAGCCGAGCAGCACCTCATACAGCGCCTTGAACCAGTCGCGCAGGTTTTCGAAGCCGAACGCGGGCTCTTTGCCAATCTCGTAAACGAGGGTTTGCAGGTCTTCGGCGGTAGCATCGTCCGATGTTGCGGCGAGCATGCTATCCAAGGCTTCCAGCGCCGCCGCCTCGTTTGGCTCTGGCTTGCGCCGCAGCAGAGTGGGCGCGACGTAATCGCGGTTATAAGCCAGCGCCGCGGTGACGAGCGTATCGACGTCTGGGTGCGCTGCGGGCGTCGCATTGGCGACATAGTTGCCGAGGTACGACCAGACCTGTTCGCGGGTGGCGTTGGCGCCAAGCACTCCAACCAGATTGAGCAACAGCCCGTAAGTCACCGGCAGCTTCTGGCCATCTCCGCCAGCATAGCCGTTGGCGCGGAGCAGATGCCAGACCGGGTTGCCAAGCTGTTGCTCGACCGGTTGCTCGGCCAGTTTCTCACGGAATTGCCAATATTCATCGACCGCGCGCGGGATCACCCCGACATGCAGGCTTTTGGCGCGCTTGGGCTCGCGGAACAGGTAAAAGCCCAGGCTTTCCTCGCTGCCATAGGTCAGCCACTGGTCAATTGTCAGCCCGTTACCCTTGGACTTAGAAATCTTCTCGCCGTTCTCATCGAGGAACAGCTCGTAAATCATCCCTTCGGGCGGACGTCCGCCGAGCGCGCGGGCGATCTTGCCGCTTTGCGTCACGCTGTCGGTCAGATCCTTGCCGCACATTTCGTAATCGATACCGAGCGCGACCCAGCGCATCGCCCAATCGACTTTCCATTGCAATTTGGCTTGGCCACCCAGGATTGATTGTTCGATCGTGTGCCCGGCATCCTGAAATCGGATAACCCCGGCTTCGGCGTCAACAACCTCGATCGGTACCTGCAGCACGGTGCCGGTGGTCGGGCTGATCGGCAGCACCGGCGAATAAGTCGCGGCGCGTTCGGCCCGCAGCGTCGGCAGCATGATCGCTTGAACCGCGTCAAAGCAGCGCAGCACGTTTTTCAACGCGGCATCAAACTGCCCCGAATTGTACATCTCGCTCGACGAAACGAATTCGTAATCGAACCCGAACTGGTCAAGGAAGGCCTGCAATCGGGCATTGTTGTGGTGCGCAAAGCTTTCGTGCGTGCCGAACGGATCGGGAATGCGGGTCAGCGGGCGGTGCAGGTTATCGTGCAGCACCTGCGCGTTGGCGATGTTGTCAGGTACCTTGCGCAGCCCGTCCATGTCGTCCGAAAAGGCGATCAACCGCGTCTTGGCCCCGGTTAGCACTTCATAAGCGCGGCGCACGAGCGTGGTGCGCAGTACTTCCTGAAAGGTGCCGATATGCGGCAGCCCGCTGGGGCCATAGCCGGTTTCGAACACCACCGCCGAGCCATCCGGTTTGCCCTGCGGGAAGCGCTTCACCAGCTTGCGGGCTTCTTCGAACGGCCAGGCCTTGGAAACCTGCGCGGCAGCGTGGAGATTGGTATCGGTCATAACCCGCGGGCAATTGCGAGTTTCCAGCCCCCGCGCAAGCAGAAACGAACGCGGTCCAACGGTTGCCAATCACTGCCCCGCACGGGTATGGCCCCGCTTCCCTTGCCCGAAAGTCCGCCGGTTCCATGTCACTTGCAACGTTTACTCCCGAAGCTTCGTTTACGCTCGACGAACTCGAAGCCCGCTTCCCGCCGCGCGATTTGCCGGCTGGCGCGAGCGTTACGCGGTTCGGCCCCAGCCCGACCGGTTCGATGCACATCGGCGGGCTTTACGCCACACTGGTCTCACGCCGGGTCGCCCATCAAAGCGGCGGGGTGTTCTTCCTGCGGATCGAAGACACCGACAAAAAGCGTGAAGTTGAGGGCGCAACTGGGCTGATTATCCAGGCGCTCGACGCTTTTGCGCTGAGCCCGGACGAAGGCGAAGTGGCGGTGGGTCAAGAGGTCGGGAGCTACGGCCCGTACCAGCAGAGCGAGCGCAAGCCGATCTATCAAAGCTGCGTGCGGGTGCTGCTCGAAGCGGGTCATGCTTACCCCTGCTTTGCCGATGCCGAGGAACTGCAAGCGCTGCGCGACAGCCAAGCCAAGCGCAAAGTCCCACCGGGCTATTACGGCAACTGGGCGATCTGGCGCACCAAGAGCGAGGCCGATGTCGCCGATGCGCTAGACGCGGGCAAGCCGTTCGTGATCCGCCTGCGCAGCCCCGATGGTCAGCCCGAGCGGATCAAGTTGCTCGATGCGATCCGCGGCGAACTGGATGTGCCGCCCAACATGCAGGACGTGGTCCTGCTCAAGTCCGACGGCATGCCGACATACCATCTGGCGCATGTGGTCGATGATCATTTCATGCGCACCACCGATGTCGTGCGCGGCCACGAATGGCTGGCCTCATATCCGATGCACGCGCAGCTGTTCGGCCTGCTCGGCTGGGAGCCGCCCCGCTTTGCGCACATCTCGCCGATCGAAAAGCTCGATGGTTCTTCGCGGCGCAAGCTGTCGAAACGCAGCGATCCCGAGGCTTCGGTGTCGTATTATATGGAAGTCGGATATCCGCTCGATGCGGTGATTGAATACCTGCTGACGCTCGCCGATGGGCGGTTTGAAGAGTGGCGCGCCGCAAATCCTGAGCTGCCGCATACCGATTTCGCAATTGAGCTGGCGCATATGAGCCGCTCGGGCGCATTGTTCGATCTGGCCAAGCTCGACAGCATATCGCGTGAACTGGTCGGGCGGCTCAACGCCGACGCGATCTATAACAAGGCCCTGGCCTGGTCGGAAGAATACGCGCCCGATTTCGCCGCGCGGTTCGGCGCCGATCCAGCCTATGCCAAGGCAATTCTCGATATCGAACGCCACGGCGAACGCCCGCGCAAAGACATTGTGCGCTGGTCCGATCTGCCTGCGGATATCGGTTATTTCTTCGATGATACCTACGCTGCGATGCTGGGCGAGACCCAGGTCGCGCTGGCCGCAATCCAGCCGGTTGCGCCTGAGGGAATGCTAAAAGCAATTGCCGACGCCTACGACCCTGCACTCGACCGCGACGGCTGGCTCGATTGGCTCCGCACGCTTGGACTGACCTATGGCTACGCCCCGAACGTCAAAGCATTCAAAGCCGCACCTGATGACTTCCGCGGCCACTTCGGCGATATGGCCGGGGTGTTGCGCGTGATCCTGGCGGGTCGGCGCAACACACCGGATTTGTTCGAGGTGATGCAGGTACTGGGCAAGGACCGGGTGATGGCGCGGCTGACGGCGGCTGTGGGCTGGTAAGCCTTACCCCCGCAAGATCAGTCCCGCCCCCGGCTTTTGCGCCCTGATCTCGTCCTGGCTCAGCCCACATATCTCGTGCGGGAAGACCAGCCATTCTTCGGTCTCATGGACGAAGAAATCGGGCTTCAACTTGGTCTGGTTGCGGCTCGGCTTGTAATAGGCAGTCGCGATGCGCACGGTCTTGGGCATATTGTGGCGGCAGCGTGCCGCCAGCTCGGTCAGGAAGGCCTCGATAGAGCGGCCGGTGTCGAACACATCGTCGATCACCAGCAGCCGGTCGTTGGGATCGAGCACATCGATCAAATAGCCGAGTGCATAGACCCGCACCTCCTTGGCCTGCTGGTCAATCCCGCCATAGCTGGCGGTGCGGATCGCGATGTGGTCGCTCTCGATCCCGCGATAGGCGAGCAGTTCCTGCACAGCGATGCCGACCGGTGCCCCGCCGCGCCAGATCCCGACTATATGAGTCGGCCGAAACCCCGCGTCGAAGATTTGGTTGGCGAGCGCGAAGCTGTCTTCGAGCAGCCGGTCGGCGGTCAGGTACAGCTTTTCAACCACGCGCCGCCTCCGCGATTGCGGCCAGATGGGGGGCCTGTTCAGCGGGCGACAGGAAAGAGCCGGTGAAGCTATTCTCCGCCAGGTGCACGAGCTGCGCCGCGTTGAGGTCAAGCGCTTCGGCAACGGCGTGGAAATTGTCATTTACATAGCCGCCAAAATAGGCCGGATCGTCCGAGTTGATCGTCACTTTTAACCCAGCCGTGAGCATTCGCTGCACCGGGCTGAGTGCGATCTCGGAGGTTACGCACAGCCGCAGGTTGGACAGCGGGCAGACCGTCAGGGTCAGGCCCTCCGCCGCGATCCGCGCGACCAGCGCTGGGTCTTCGAGCGCGCGGTTGCCGTGATCGATCCGCTCGACCTTGAGCAGATCGAGCGCCTCCCAGACGTATTCGGGCGGGCCTTCCTCGCCGGCATGCGCGGTGACACGCAGCCCCAGTTCGCGCGCGCGCGCAAACACCCGCGAAAACTTGCTGGGCGGGTGGCCCAGTTCTGACGAATCAAGCCCCACCCCATGGATCCGCGGCAAGTGCTGCTTGGCCTGCGCCAGGGTTGCAAAGGCCTCGTCTTCGCTCAGGTGGCGCAAGAAGCACATCAGCAGCCGGTAGCTGATGCCCAGCTGTGCTTCGCCCTGTTTGAGCGCGCGCTCGATCCCGTTCAGCACCGTCTCAAATGTGACCCCGCGTGCGGTATGTCCTTGCGGGTCGAAAAAGATCTCAACGTGGCGCACTTGGTCGGTTTTGGCGCGTTTAAGGTAGGCCCAGGTCAGGTCGAAAAAGTCCTGCTCAGTTAACAGAACCGCCATCCCCTGATAATAAATATCGAGGAAATCCTGTAGGTTAGAGAAATCGTAGGCCGCGCGAACCGCTTCGACCGTGTCGAACTGGATTGCGACCCCGTTGCGCCGCGCCAGTTCGAACAGCAGTTCGGGCTCGAGCGAACCCTCGATATGAAGATGCAGTTCGGCCTTGGGCAAACGGTCGATCAGCGCGGCGCGAGGGTCGGGATTCGTCATCGCCGGACGCTGGCCGAGCGGCGCTGACGGGTCAACTGCGTTGAACACAGTTGGCAGGGAACCAATCGGGACGTGGCGGATTAGTTTAATAGGCATAACTGCAACAGGAGGCAATTGTGAAGACGCAAGAATATTCCAACGCGCAACAGCCAGCCCTGGTGCAGCAGCGCAAGTCGATGGACCCTTCACTACGATTGCGCACCTATGGCCGGATCCGTCCGCTCGAAGCCGATATGACCTGGTGGGAACGCATGTTCCGGCGTTAGGCCAATCGAACTTCGGCCGGTGTGAATGTGCGGGCCGACTCGCTTGCTCTTCGTTCCAGTTTCGTTCTAACGCTGATGGGTGAGTGACGCGCTGCCCCTTCCTGCCCTGCACGCCAGCCATGGCGGCTCCTGGCTGCGCGGCGGAGCGGGCAACACTCAAACGCTGAGCAAGGGCGATGCAATTGTTGCGGCCGCTGATACACCGCTGTTGATGCTCAATGCGCCGCTGGTGGCAACCCGGCTGGGCTACCCCGATCTTTCCGGGCTTGATCTGCTTGAACTGTTCGCCTTCGTCCATCCGGCGCGGTTCATGGTCCCCACTCCCAAAGGCTTGGCACATGGCTTAGGCTTACCAGAACCGGACCGTGATGATGCGGTGCCGCTGCTGCTGCAACAAGCCGCCGAAGCGTTGCTAAGCCAGTGCGCCGCGCCCGATTGGAGCGAGCGCGAAGGCGCCTGGACTTCGCTGCAATCGCTGACCCGGCTGCGCTGGTCGTGGGCCCCGCTGCTCGCCGCGCGGATCGCCATGCCGGCCAAGGCCGAGCGCTGGCTGTTTGCGCGACTGCCAGAATGGGAAGAAGCGCCCGAACGCCCACAGCCGGCGCAGGTCACGCTCGCCCCTGCTGCCGTCGCGGAGCGGCTAGCGCAGTTGACCGGGCAGAGCGCCGAGAGCCGGCCGGCACAGGTCAGTTATGCCGAGGAAGTCGCGCACGTCTTTGCGCCGCGCGCGGCGCGTGACCAGCCGCACTTGCTGCTCGCGCAGGCCGGGACCGGGATCGGCAAGACACTGGGCTATCTCGCCCCGGCCTCGCTGTGGGCGCAGGCGGCACAAGGCACTGTCTGGGTTTCAACCTATACCAAGGCGCTGCAGCGCCAACTACGACACGAGAGCCGCCGTGCCTGGCCCGCGCTCCGGACCGATGGCTCGGCTCCAGTGGTGGTGCGCAAGGGGCGTGAGAATTACCTGTGCCTGCTCAACCTCGAAGACGCGTTGCAGGGCGGGTTCACGGGCCGTGCGGCAATCTTGGCGCAATTGGTCGTGCGCTGGGCCGCTTATAGCCAAGACGGTGATATGATCGGGGGCGATTTGCCCGGCTGGCTCGCCACGCTGTTTCGCCAACGCGGAGTGACGGCGCTAACCGACCGGCGTGGCGAATGCGTTTATGCCGGTTGTCCGCATTATCGCAAATGTTTCATCGAACGTGCCAGCCGCGCTTCGGCGCAGGCCGATCTGGTGATCGCGAACCACGCGCTGGTTATGGTCAATGCGGCGCGCGGGCGCGATACCGCGCAGCCGCCCAGGCGAATCGTGTTTGACGAAGGCCACCATGTGTTCGAAGCGGCGGACTCGACCTTTGCCGCAGCGCTGACCGGCAGTGAGACAATCGAGTTGCGCCGCTGGGTGATTGGTCCCGAACGCGGCGCAAAAGGCCGGCGCCGGGGGCTGGCAGCGCGGCTCGCCGATTTGGCGAGCTATGATGAGGCCGGGGGCAAAGCGATTGCCGCGGCGCGTCATGCCGCCGAGGCCTTGCCCGGCGATGGCTGGTTGCAGCGGCTGAATGAGAACATCCCCTCGGGTCCGCTTGAGGAGCTGCTATCGGCGGTGCGCGCGCTGACTTATGCGCGCGACGAAAGCGGCGGGCAGGACGGCGGCTATGGTCTGGAGACCGAGGCCGCGCAACTCGACGGACCAATCATCGAACTGGCCGGTTCAGCCCAGGCCGCACTCGCCGAACTACGCGGCCCGCTGATCCGGCTAGGGGTGAGACTCGAAGCGATTTTGGCGGAACCGCCCGATTGGTTGGACAGTTCTGGCCGGGCACGGATCGAAGGTGCGCGCCATTCGCTCGCTTGGCGAATAGATCTGTTGGCAGCGTGGGAGGCCATGCTCGAGCGGCTGGGTGGCCCAGCCGATCCCGAATTCGTCGATTGGTTGGCGGTCGACCGGGCCGAGGCGCGCGAATATGACGTGGGCCTGCACCGCCGCTGGCTCGATCCGATGAAGCCGTTCGCGCGGGTGGTACTGCAAGGAGCGCACGGGGTAATGCTGACGTCAGCAACGCTGAAGGATGGGCACGACTGGGACAGTGCGGTGGTTCGCAGCGGCGCGCCAGTGTTGGGACTGGCCCCGCGACTGTCGAGCTTTGACAGTCCGTTCGATTATACCAGCCAAGCCGAAGTGCTGATCGTCACCGACGTTGCCAAGGGCGATATGGCCGCGATGGCTGGCGCCTATGCCCGGCTGATCGAGGCGGCAGGTGGAGGCGTGCTGGGGCTGTTCACCGCGATCCGGCGGCTGCGCGCGGTTCACGGCCGGATTGCCGACCGATTGGCCCGCGCTGGGCTGCCGTTGTACGCTCAGCACGTCGATCCGATCGACACCGGCACCTTGGTGGACATTTTCCGCGATGATCCGCGCGCCTCGCTGTTGGGAACTGATGCCTTGCGCGATGGGGTCGACGTGCCCGGCCATTCGCTGCGGCTGGTCATCATGGAGCAAGTGCCGTGGCCGAAACCTTCGATCCTCCACCGCGCACGGCGATTGGCCGGCGGCGGCGGCGCGCACGATGACCGGATCATCCGCGCACGGCTGGCACAGGCCTTCGGGCGGCTGATCCGCACGCGCGAGGATCACGGCATGTTCGTGGTCTTGTCTGCCGCCTTCCCCAGCCGGTTGCTCTCTGCCTTTCCGCCCGGCACCCGCATTACCCGCCTGACGCTCGACGAGGCTTTACAACGCGTCGCAGCCGGTGTTTCACATGCGCCCGTTCAGCGCGAGACTCCTGCTTGAAAACCTTGGGCCTGTTCCGTCATGCCAAGTCCGACTGGCACGATCCGCGCGCGCGCGATTTCGATCGCCCGCTCAATCTGCGCGGGCGCAAAGGTGCGGCAATTTTGGGCCGGCACCTGTCCGAATTCGGAGTGAGCTGGGACCGAGTGATCGCCTCACCCGCGATCCGCTGCGCCGAGACGATCGAGATCGCTTGCCAAGCTGCAGGACAGCCGGTCACGGTGCAGTGGGATCGGCGGATCTATCTGGCCAGCAGCGTCACGTTGATCGATCTGCTGCGCGAGCTGGATGACGCGCTGGGCGCGGTGTTGATGGTTGGGCACAATCCGGGGCTGGAAGACGTAATTTTCGATTTGGTCCGTGATGACGGCACCAGCCCACTGCGCGACAGTGTCGAGATCAAGTTCCCGACTGCGAGTTTCGCCGTGCTCGAGTTGGCGATCGAGCATTGGCGCGAAGTAAAGGACCACTGCGCTCAGCTGGTACACCTGATGCGTCCGCGCGACCTTGATCCAGAGTTGGGCCCTGAAATAGTCTGAAGTGTTACAGCAGGAGACGAAGTCTTTTCAGGCCATGTGGATCGCCTTGGTCACCAGATAGCTATCCATCCCCTCTAGCCCGCCTTCGCTGCCAAAGCCCGAATCCTTGACCCCGCCAAATGGCGCATCTGGCGAGCTGATCGCAAAGGTGTTGATCCCGACCATCCCAGCTTCAATCGCATCGCCGAGCAAATTGGCGGTGCGCAGGCCTTCCGTGAAAGCGAACGCAGCAAGCCCGAACGGCAGGCGATTTGCCTTTTCCACGGCATCGTCGAACGTGCTGAACGGTGCAGTGACCGCAACCGGCCCGAAAGGTTCATTCGACATAATGTCGGCTGCATCGGGGACATCGGCGAGCAACGTCGGCTCGAAGAAAAACCCGTCCGCCCCGCGCTTGCCTCCGGCCAGAACCCGCGCGCCCTTGGCCGCGGCATCGTCAACCAATGCAGCAATGGAGCCGGGACGCCGCGCATTGGCAAGCGGACCCATCACGGTTCCATCAGCGAGTCCGTGGCCGGTGGTGACTGTCCTGGCGCGTTCGGTAAAACCGGCCACGAACCGCTCGTAAATCGGCTCTTGGACATAAAATCGCGTGGGCGACACGCAGACTTGCCCGGCGTTACGGAACTTCTGCGGCACCACCAGATTAAGCGTCTTTTCAAGGTCGCAGTCGGCGAAAACCAGAACCGGGGCGTGTCCGCCCAATTCCATCGTCACCCGCTTGAGACCATCTGCCGCCAGCCGCATCAGATGCTTGCCGACTGGAACCGATCCGGTGAAACTAACCTTGCGGATCACGGGCGAGGCCAGCAGGTGCCGACTGACTTCATCGGGCACCCCGTGGACCAGTTGCGCCACTCCGGCGGGCAACCCCGCATCAGCCAGACAGCGCATCAACGCCCCTGTGCAACCAGGAGTTTCCTCGGGCGGCTTGGCCACGACCGAGCAACCGGCCGCAAGCGCTGCGCCCAGCTTTTTGGCCATCAGGTAAACCGGAAAGTTCCACGGGCTGAACGCCGCGACCGGTCCGATCGGTTGCCGCGTGACCAGCGCACGCTGTCCGGTCGGGCGAACCAGCGTGCGTCCGTAAATCCGCGTAGCCTCTTCACCGCACCACTCGAACAATTGTGCGCTGCTAAGCACTTCGGCGCGGGCTTCGGCCAGCGGCTTGCCCTGTTCCATGGTCAGCAGTCGCGCAATCGGCTCGGCCCGCTCGCGCAGCAACGCCGCTGCTTTTTTGAGTACAGCCGCGCGCTGTTCAGCTGGGGTCGCACGCCAAAGCGCAAAGCCCTTGTCCGCCGCATAAAGCGCCTCGTCGAGGTCGGCCGGGCTGGCCATTGGCACTTCGCCAATGGTCTCACCATTGGCAGGATCAACCACCGCGAACAGGTCGCGGCCTTCGCCAATCTTCCAACTGCCGTTGATAAACAGCGCCAGGTCGGCGTCGTAGCTATTTTGCATCGAATTTCCTCACGATGGTGAGGAGCCGATCTAGGCGTCGTGCAACGCGTTGACCAGCGTCGTCCGCAGCGCAATTAACCGCGCGCGATACGCAAAATTGGTTGTGACAGTACTGGCGCTGGGCGTCGCCGCGCTGAAGCCGGCTGGCGCCGAATCGGAAACCGGGGCTTTAACAGCACCGGCTTGCAAGGCCATTTTTGCGCCTTTCAGGGTATAGCCCTCGCGGTGCACAAGCCGGTCGATTGTCTCGACCATGCGCACATCACCGGAGCGGTAATAGCGCCGTCCGCCGCCGCGTTTGAGCGGACTGAGCATCGGAAATTGCTCTTCCCAGTAACGCAGGACGTGCTGGCGAATGCCTAAGGCCTTGGCCACTTCACCGATGGTGCGCAGCGCCTCCGGATCTTTGCCATCGGCAAACCCAGGAGGCTCCGCGCTGCTCATCCGCGAACGATCCGTTCCTTGAGCATCTGGCTGGCCCGGAAGGTCAGCACGCGGCGCGGTGTAATCGGCACTTCGACCCCGGTTTTGGGGTTGCGACCGACGCGCTGGCCCTTGTCGCGCAGCAAGAAGGTACCGAAACCTGAGATCTTGACGTTCTCGCCCTGTTCGAGCGCGACGGTCATATGATCGAGGATTGATTCAACCATGCCCAAAGAGTCCGAGCGCGAAAGGCCCAGTTTGCGGTTAAGCGCTTCGGCCAAATCGGCCCGTGTCAGAGTAGTCATGGAGCGCATCCAGCCCTTTCCCTAAAGCTGTACCATTACGACCTTGACCCGGTTCATACCCATATTGTGGCCGATTGCAACGCGGTACAGGGCAGAAACATCACGTTAAACCGCTATTTATACCCGGAGCAAGCTGGCGCCCCACGTGAACCCGCCGCCCATCGCCTCAAGCATGACAAGATCTCCAGGCTTGATCCGGCCGTCGCGGACCGCCGTATCCAGCGCGAGTGGGACTGATGCTGCTGAAGTGTTGGCATGGCGGTCGACCGTCATGACAACCTTCTCAGGCGGCAGCCCCAGCTTGCGCGCGGTGGCATTGAGGATGCGCTGGTTAGCCTGGTGCGGCACCACCCAATCAATATCGTCGCAGGTTAGGCCCTGATCAGCCAGCACCTCGCGCAGCACTTCGGCGAGGTTGACTACCGCATGACGAAAAACCTCGGGGCCTTTCATGCGAACATGGCCGACCGTGCCGGTGCTCGATGGCCCACCATCGACATAGAGCAGATTGTTGTACGCGCCATCAGCGTGGAGCCGAGTGGCCAGCAAGCCCGGGCCGTCGTCGGCCACATTGCGCGCTTCGAGCACTACTGCGCCGGCCCCATCACCGAACAATACGCAGGTGCTACGGTCTTCCCAGTCGAGAATTCGGCTGAAGGTTTCGGCACCAATAACCAGCGCGCGCTGCGCCATACCGGTGTGTAGCAATGCGTCGGCAACGGCCAGCGCGTAAAGGAAGCCCGAGCAGACCGCCGCAACATCAAACGCCACCCCGCCGTTGCAGCCCAGCGCGTGCTGGACTTGAGTGGCACTGGCGGGAAAGGTCTGGTCGGGCGTAGCGGTGGCCACTATAATCAGACCGATATCGGCTGGTACCAAGCCCGCCGCCGCCAGCGCCTGCCGCGCAGCTTCGGTCGCCAGCGTGGATGTTGTTTCACCCTCACCAGCGATGTAGCGGTTACGAATCCCGGTACGCTCGACAATCCATTCGTCGCTGGTGTCGACAGTTTGCGCCAGCTCGGCGTTGCTGACTGCCCGAGCGGGCAAGGCTGAGCCGGTACCAACCAGAACCGAGCGCAGGGTCATCCTGTGGCCTTTGGCATCATGCGCATGCTGCCAGGGCCCAGCCGCGCAAGGTCGGCCGTGATCCGCTCGATAATATTTTCCTCCAGCAGTCGCGCGGTGACGGCCACCGCATTGGCCACGCCGAGCGCGTTAGCCGAGCCGTGGCTTTTGACAACCACCCCGTTGAGCCCCAGAAAGACCGCGCCGTTGTGGTTGTTGGGATCGAGATGATGTTTCAACAGTTCGGTGGCCGGGCGCGAGATCAGGAAGCCGAACTTCGAGCGCAATGACGAGGCAAAACTGCGGCGCAGCAGATCGGTCACGAACCGCGCAGTCCCCTCAACCGCCTTCAAGGCAATATTGCCGGAGAATCCGTCAGAAACCACCACATCGACATCGCCCCGATTCAGCTTGTCGGCCTCAGCATAGCCATCGAAAGACATCGCCAAGCTGGCGGAGGCCCGCTTGAGCTGCGCTGCAGCGGCTTGCAAGTGCTCGGTCCCTTTGTTCGCTTCAGAGCCGATGTTGAGCAGCCGCACCCGCGGGTTTTCTCGGCCCGTAGCGATACGCGAATAGGCTGCGCCCATCACTGCAAACTGCACCAGATTGCGCGCGTCGCATTCGGTGTTCGCGCCCAGATCGAGCATAACTACGTCGTTATCGCCCAGTGTCGGCAGCAACGCCGACAGCGCCGGCCGGTCGATTCCTGGCATTGTGCGCAGCGCCAGTTTGGCCATGGCCATCAGCGCGCCGGTGTTGCCGGCGCTGACTGCTGCGCCAGCGTCACCGATTTTAACCGCGTTGATCGCCAAGCCCATCGAGGTGGTCTTGGCCCGGCGGAGTGCCTGAGTCGGCTTTTCTTCACCGCTTACCACTTCGGGAGCATGCAAAATTTCCGACGCGGTCCGCAAATTGGGATGCGATTCGAGTGCAACCTTGATCCGCGCTTCGTCGCCGACCAGCAAAAATTTGAAGCGATCGTGGCGCCGCCGGGCGAGTGCCGCGCCTTCGATCATTACGCGCACGCCTTCGTCTCCGCCCATCGCGTCAACGGCGATACGCGGCAGGCTCATGTGCGACAATCCTCTAGATGTAAGGGCTTAGAGCCCGACCGCGATGACTTCGCGTCCGTTGTAGTGGCCGCACGCCGAGCACAGATTGTGCGGACGCTTGAGCTCACCACAGTTCGAGCATTCATGGAATGCTTCTACCTTCAGCGCATCGTGGCTGCGGCGCATGCCCCGGCGAGAGGGCGATGTTTTTCTTTTGGGGACAGCCATTGCGGCACCTGTTCCTGCAATTAATCATTCGGTCTAAGTAAGCCGCGCTAGGTCTCGGGACCGGCGGCTTGTGAAGGCGGGCCTATAGCGAATTTGACGGGGCATGCAAGCACCGTCATCCGCTTGATACGAGCGATGCAACAGGGAGAGAAAAATGCTGTTACCAACATCACTATGTCTAACCGCCGCGGCTATGCTGATCAATTTCTGGCTGGCGATGCGTTGCGGCAAATTTCGCAATACGGGTGGCGTCTCGGTCGGTGATGGCGGAAACGAGATGTTGATGCGAAGGATGCGTGCGCAAAGCAATTTTATCGAACAAACCCCGATTACGCTGCTGGCCGTAGCCTTGGTCGAACTGGCTGGCAAAGGTGGCATGTGGCTCGCTCCGCTAGGCGCGCTGTTCCTGATTGGCCGGATTGCACATGGCTTTGGCATGGACGGAACCTTCAAACTCGGCCGGCCAATCGGCATGGTCACCGGCATGCTGCTACAACTGGCGCTCGTGGTCGCAGCGGTTTACGCGGTACTTCAAACTCACGCTATGTAGTACTTCAGCTCAGCGCATAGTCGCTGACAAAGGCGTTGACCTGTCTTTCTCGGCCGAAGGTGCTGGTTGGCCCATGGCCGGGAAGGAAGGTCACGTCGTTGCCGAGCGGCCACAGCTTCTGTGTAATTGAATCGATCAGATCCTGGTGATTGCCGCGCGGAAAATCAGTGCGGCCGATCGAGCCCGAGAACAGCACATCGCCAACCACCGCGAAGTGCGACGGCGCGTGGTGGAATACGACATGGCCCGGGGTGTGCCCGGGGCAGTGGATTACATCGAGCACCAGCTCGCCCACGGTTACAGTGTCACCGTCGTTGAGCCAGCGATCGGGTTCGAACACTTCGCCCTGAAAACCGTACTTGGCGGCATCGTCGGCAAGTTGCGCGATCCAGAACCGGTCGTCCTCATGCGGGCCTTCAATCGGCAGGCCGAGCTCCTTGGCGAGCATCCCCGCTTGCCCGCAGTGATCAAGGTGGCCGTGGGTAACCAGCAGCTTCTCCAGCGTTACGCCCATCTTGGACACTGCCGCCTTGATCTTATCCAGCTCACCGCCGGCATCGATCACCGCCCCGCGCATGGTTTTGGTACACCAGATTAGCGAGCAGTTCTGCTGCAGCGGGGTCACGGGAATGATCCCAACGCGCATTGGGGGTTCGGTGGAGTTGCTCATACCGAGTGATTTGGACGCTGCGACTGCGCGATGCAAGACCCGGCAAACTTGAACTATCAGCCTATTGTGCTAATCGATTGTCGCGTCCGGAAAAATCGGGGTGACAATGCCGGAAGACCAACCGCGTCAAAGCTCGCACCGTTTTTTC
>JAYTIS010000028.1:0-10278 GCA_043731725.1 Novosphingobium sp. | reverse complement strand
TGGTGCGGTCGAGAAGACTCGAACTTCCACGGGCTTTCGCCCACAACGACCTCAACGTTGCGCGTCTACCAGTTCCGCCACGACCGCAAAATCATCGGGCGGCGCTGGCCGTCCCGGGGGGGTAGGAGCGCGCCATTAGCAAAGCGGTACTGGCGGGGCAAGCGCGGAAAGTCGGCGCAACTGCCGGATTTACACTGTCCCGGTTGGGGACGGCGCCGAGGGGGCAGTTGCGGCAAAGGTAAACATCGCGTTTACCATCCGCGATGGCCAGCGTGATCACCTTATTGGCGAGCCAGGTGCTAGCGCTCAGTGCGCCGGCAGCGGATGCGCCGGCGGCGCAGGGTGCGCGGGTCAGCGCGACTGCGACGGTGGAAATTCTGCACGCCGAAACCACCCGCGAGGAGGCTGGGCCGCAGGCGCTGAAACGCCAGCGCCGGATCGGTGCTGCAGGCCGCGTCTCGATCGAATTCGAATGATCAGCTACCCGGCTTCCAGCCGAACTCGGCCTTGATCGCCGCCTTGGGGACCGACACCAGTGCTTCGTTGATCGAGACGCTTTCGCCCGGCGCCAGCACCCGCTTGGGTGAGTGTAGTTCGGCGCTGAACACGATCCGTCCGCGCGCATCTTTCAGCACCGCGAGGATCGTCGGCACGCTCCGCGCGCTTTGCGATACGTTGGTCACCGTGCCGTTGGCCTCGAAAAACCAAGTCTGATCGGACAAGGGCCGCTGGCCCTGCATCTTCGCCGGAAAATCGAGCGTTAGGCCCGGCTGATCCTCGGCAAACAACGCGTGCGCGAAAGGCATCCAGCTGGGCAGGCCGAACCAAGCGGTGGCAGCGACCGCGCCCAAAGCGACCACCGCAAACAGCACGGCGGCAATCGTCCACATCCGCGCCGGGTTGCGGCGCGGGCGGAACAGCGGCTCATAGGCGAAGCGTGAATATTCATCTTCGGCGTCCGGTTCGTCGGCTGCAAGCGGGGCCGTGCTGGGCGGGGGCGGAGGTACCGCGTCCGGGGCGTAGCTGATCGGGGGTTGCGGGTCCGGTTCAGGTTGCCGAGCAACTGCCGGGGTCTCGTTCTCTGAAGCTGGCTGGGGGTGGTCCCAGTCAGCCGCTCGGACTTCAGGCTCGTTCGGTTCAGGCTCGGTCACTTGAGGTATGGCCGGCTCAGGTACGGCCGGTTCATGTTCAACAGGCCGGGCCTCTGGCTCTGCGGGCGCTTCTGCTTGTGCAACTGGCGCGGGCTCGGGAACCTCGACTGGTGCCGGGGGCGGTGCGGGGGGCTCGGCGGGGCCGGGCGCGAACTCTTTCGGAGCTAATGGGGCAGCCAAGTCGGGCCCATCTTGAAACCAGCTATGACGGCACTTGGCACAGCGCACGGTGCGGCCCTCGACGCCGATTGCGCTGTCAGGAACGACATAACGCGTGGCGCAGGCGGGGCAGGCGATGATCATGGTGCACGCACATTAAGCATGGCAGCCACGGGCACGGCAAGGCTTGGCGGCGTGGAGGGGCGCGGCAATCCCCTTTTTTCCACATGGATTGACGGTTATAGCCCCCCAATAACGACCACGCGAGGCTGCGGGCCTTGCGCCGCACCCTCAAACTGGACCAATCCCGACTACGATGACCAACGCCGCTGCAGGGGAAATTGTTCAGTTTGACAACGTCGGGCTGCGCTATGGCACTGATCGGGAAGTGCTGAGCGACGTGTCGTTTACGCTGTTCCCGGGGAGTTTCTATTTTCTGACCGGGGCTAGTGGCGCCGGAAAGACCTCGCTGCTCAAGCTGCTGTACCTCGCGCAGCGGCCGTCTCGCGGGATGATCCGGATGTTCGGGACCGATGCGATCACCCTGCCGCGTGATCGGCTCCCCGGCTTTCGCCGCCGCTTTGGGGTGGTGTTCCAGGATTTTCGGTTGGTCGCGCATCTGTCGGCGTTCGATAATGTCGCACTGCCGCTGCGGGTATCCGGCGTGAGCGAGCGCGATCTGGCCAAGCCGGTTGCCGATATGCTCGAATGGGTGGGGCTGACCGAACGCATGCATGCTCAGCCGGCTCAGCTTTCGGGCGGCGAGCAGCAGCGCGTGGCGATTGCCCGGGCCGTAATCCACCGCCCCGAATTGTTGATCGCCGACGAGCCGACCGGTAACGTAGATCCCGACATGGCGATCAAGCTGCTGCGCTTGTTTGAAGCCCTCAACCGGCTCGGCACGACGGTTGTTGTCGCCACCCACGATGTTCACTTGCTCAAGAAAGTACCCGAATCGTTGATCATGCGGCTCGACAAAGGGCGGCTGTCCGACCCGACAGGTGCGCTGCGCTATCCGCCCCGTCCGCACCCGCGCGCGGTGTCCATGCCTGATGAGCTGAGCTGAGCCGATGGCCTTTTCTCTATCTCGAGCATGGCGCCGTCAGCGCGAAGCCGAACTGCTCCGCCAGAGGCGGCTGTCGGGGCCGATGCCATGGGTGATCGCGATTATGGTGGCGCTGACGGTGATCGCCGCCGCGGCTGGCCTCGCGTTTAGCAACACCGCGCGCAGTGCCTCGGACGCCTTATCGGGCGGGGTGACCGTACAAGTGGTCGACGCCAATCCGGCTGAACGCGACCGGCAGGCACAAGCGGTGTTGCGCGCGCTGCGCGATACGCCAGGAGTGATCGAGGCGACGCTGGTCTCGCAAGACGAGATTGACCGACTGATCGAACCGTGGCTGGGGACGTCGGCCAGCGGCGATGCGGGCATACCGGTGCCCGCGCTGGTTGATGCGCGGCTGCGTGATGCGGTGACCGGCGAGACGCTGGGTGGGCTGCGGCGGCTGCTGCACCAGGTGGCTCCGGCAGCGCGGGTCGATGCGCAATCGAGCTGGCTCAAACCCGTGTTCAGCGCGGTCGATACCTTGCGATGGCTGTCGTTGGCGCTGGTCGGCCTGCTTGGTGTCGCCCTGGGTGCGGCAGTGCTGCTGGCGGTGCGCAACGCGCTGGGCAGCAACCGCGATACGATCGAGATCGTCCACTTTCTGGGCGGCACCGATGCGCAAATTGCGCGGATATTCCAGCGCGCGATCGGCTATGACGCTGCGATCGGCGGTGCGGTGGGTTTGGCATTAGGGCTGGTAGTGGTGTTGCTGCTGGGCCAGCAATTTGCCGCGCTTGGGGCCGGACTGGTCAACTCGGGCGCGCTGGGCTGGGCCGATTGGCTGATGCTGGGTCTGATCCCAGTTGGAGGCGTGATCCTGGCAATGTTCACGGCGCGCCAGACGGTGGTGCGTGCGCTACGCAAGATGCTGTAAGGGAACCTGATGCTGCGCCGGATACTCTCGTTGATATTGCTTGCCTGGCTGCTGGGCTTCATTGCCTTTGCCCTGCTGTTGGCGCGTCCTGCGGGGACGGTGCACAGTCAGGCGGTGGTGGTGCTGACCGGCGGTGCCGGGCGGGTCGACCGCGGGTTGGAAGTGTTGCGTCAGGGCTGGGCACCGCAGTTGTTCGTTTCGGGAGTGGACCGCGATGTCAAACCGGGTGAATTCGCCGCGCAGTTCAAGGTCAGTCGGCAGCAGATGGCGTGCTGTGTGGCGCTGGGGTTCGCGGCCACCGATACTGAGACCAACGCGCGCGAAATCGCGGTCTGGATGCGCGAGCATCACGTGTCCCAGATCCGGCTGGTGACCAGCGATTGGCATATGCGCCGAGCGGTGCTCGAACTGCGGAGCGCGGTGCCGGGCGGGCTAACGATTATCGAGGATGCGGTGCCGACCAAGCCCAGCATGCGCATCCTGTTTCTGGAATACCACAAACTAATCGCGCGCTGGATCGCCCAGCGGGTCTCCGGCTGACATGACCCGCAGCGACAGTGCGAGTGCCGCGGAAGTGTTGCGCAGCCTGGTGTTCTACGCGGTTTTTTACTGTGGCAGCGTATTCGTCGTGTTGGCCTGCGTGGTCACGCTGCTGCTGACTTCGCGCGAAACCTTCCGCGCCACAGTCGATAGCTGGTCGCTGTTCCACCGGTGGTGTTTGCGCCATATCCTGCGCATCACCATCCGGGTCGAGGGTGTGCTACCGCCCGGCCGCGTGTTCGTCGCGATGAAGCACGAGAGCTTTTTTGAAGCGATCGACTTGCCGCAAGTGCTGCCTTTTCCCGGAGTTTTTGCTAAGGCCGAACTGATGCGCATTCCGCTGTGGGGTCTAGCCGGGGACCGCTACGGTCTGGTCACGGTCGAGCGTGAGCAGGGTGCGCGGACGCTGCGCCATATGATGACGGCGGCCAAGGCGATTAGCGGCGAGGGCCGCCCGCTGGCGATCTTTCCTGAAGGCTCGCGCACGGCGCATGGCACCAAACCCGCGCTGAAATCCGGGTTCGCCGGAATTTACAAGCTGCTCGGTTTGCCGGTGGTGCCGATCGCAGTGGACTCCGGGCCGCTATATCACCGGCTATGGAAGCGCAGCGGGGTGATCACTTATCGAATCCAGGCCCCGGTCCCCCCGGGCCTGCCCCGGCCCGAGGCCGAAGCGCGGGTTCACGCTGCAATCAATGTGTTCAACGCGGCATGACCGAAGCAAACCAGCGCCGTAACCTGCTTGAAGTCTTGGGGCCAGGGCTGGTGACCGGCGCGGCAGATGACGATCCATCGGGGATCGGCACCTATAGCCAAGTTGGCGCGCAGTTCGGTTACGGCATGGCCTGGACTATGTTCTTCGGGTTTCCGCTGCTCGCCTCGATCCAGGCGATCTGCGCGCGGATCGGAGCAACCACCGGCAAGGGCATCGCGCAAAACCTGCGCCAGCATTATCCGCCAATGCTGCTGCGCGGCGTGGTACTGGCGCTACTGGTCGCCAATGTGATCAACCTGGGCGCCGATTTGGGCGCGATGGGAGCGGTATTGGACTTGGTGATCCCCGGTCCGGTGCTGGGCTTTACCGCTGCGTTCGGAGTGATCAGCGTCGCGCTCGAAGTGGGCATGAGTTACACCCGCTATGCCCGGGTGCTTAAATGGACCACGCTATCGCTATTCTCATACGTGGCGGTGGTGTTTGTCGCGCAGGTCCCGTGGGGGCAAGCGATTGCCAGCACGCTGGTGCCCAGTTTTACCTTCGACAAAGACCACGCGATGGCCTTGGTCGCGATCTTCGGCACGACGATCAGCCCGTACCTGTTCTTCTGGCAAGCTGGGCAAGAGGTAGAAGAGCAACATCGCCGCCACGTCAAACCGCTGCATGTGAGCCCGCGTAATGCCGGGGCCGAATTGGCGCGGATCCGCACCGATACGCTGGTCGGGATGGGGTTTTCGCACATCACCGCGCTGTTCATCATCATTGCCACGGCCGCCACCTTGCACGCGCATGGGGTGACCCAGATCACCAACGCGGCGCAGGCCGCCCAAGCGCTGCGGCCAATTGCCGGGCAATTTGCCTTTGCGCTGTTTGCGGTGGGGATCATCGGCACCGGGCTGTTGGCCGTGCCCGTGCTGGCAGGTAGCGCGGCCTATGCCGTCAGTGAAACTTTTGGCTGGACCGAAGGGCTGGACCGCCAGCCGCGCGAGGCCAAGGCGTTCTACGGAGTGATCGCGCTGGCCACGATGGGCGGGGTCGCGCTCAATTTCATCGGGATTGATCCGATGTCGGCGCTGTACTGGGCAGCGGTGGTCAATGGACTGCTAGCCCCGCCGCTGATGGTGGTGACGATGCTGATCGCGCGCAACCCGGCGATCATGGGCGATCTTGTCATGGGCCGCGGGCTGGAAATCGGCGGCTGGCTGGCCACCGCCGTGATGTGGCTGGTCGCGGGAGTTTTTTTGCTCAGCTAACTGCGCGTGACTTCGACCAGCTGGTTGACCAGTTCGGCCAGCCCGAAGCTCGACAGGAACGAGCTATCGGCGGCATCGCGCCCAACTCCAATTCGGGCAATTTCATCTGGCCGGGCCATGCCGGTGGCGTCAACCAGATGCCACGCTCCGCCCAGAAATACTTCGGCTACCGCATGGAAATCGGGCGGATCCACGTCAGGCGCATAGACGCTGGCATAGCGTGCCGGGATCGCTGCGGCGCGCGCCATGGAGACCAGCACGTGGGCATAGTCGCGGCACACGCCTTGCCGGATCAGAAAGCTGTCGGCGGCCGAGGTCGAGGCATTGCTGGCCCCGAGGGTGTAGGTGAAATGGTCGGCGATCCAGTCGCGCATGGCGGCGATGCAAGCGCCACCACTCAGAGTGCCGAACTCGGTCTGGACGAACGTGCCGAACAGGTCTGAGGGGCAAAACCGTGAGGGCATCAGGTAATCGATCACCTCGCCCGGTAGCAAGTGCGCGTCGGTTCCGGGTAGCTGATCGATGACCATCACGTTGCGGTTAATCTCGACCACGGCGGTATAATCGACCATCAGCCGCCCTGGATTGACCCGCAGCCAGATCCGTTCGCCGATCTCATCGTGCCCGGGAACCCGCGCGAAATGTTCGACCGGACTGATCCCGATTGCGGGCCCCACCACCCGCTGATCGGGCAGCAAGGCCGCTTCGATCTGCAGCAGCACGTCGGTCGGCTCGGTGAAATCGTAAGCGAGCCAGGTTTGGATGGTCAGGGGCATTATCTGCCTAATGCCTCAACGGGCTGGTAAGATCCCGCACAGTCAGGAATTTTCATGATCGCTGCGCCCGAAATCGGGCCGCGCATCATCTTGGCCAAGCTCGATGATCGAGCGGCGGATTTCGCGGGTGCGGGCAAAGTGTTCGAACAATTGTTCGCCATCGCCGATCCGGATCGCACGTTGCAAGGCGGTCAGGTCTTCGGTGAAGCGCTGCAGCATTTCCAACACCGCGTCTTTGTTGGTCAGGAATACGTCGCGCCACATCGTCGGATCGGAGGCGGCAATCCGGGTGAAATCGCGAAAGCCACCAGCGGAATATTTGATCACCTCGCTCTCGGTCACCCCTTCAAGGTCTGACGCGGTGCCGACGATGGTGTACGCGATCAGATGCGGCAAGTGGCTGGTCACCGCCAAGACTAGATCGTGGTGCGAGGCGCTCATCAGCTCAATCCGCGCGCCTAGCGCCTCCCAAAACGCAGTCAACGCCGCGACCTGCGCCGGGTCAGCGCCGTCGGGTGGGGTAATGATGCACCAGCGCTTCTGAAACAGGCTGGCAAACCCCGCGTCGGGGCCCGAGCGCTCGGTCCCGGCGACCGGATGAGCCGGGATAACGGCATGCCTGGGTAGAGCTGCAGCGAGCGCGGTAGCAACGCTCTGCTTGCTTGAGCCGACATCGCTGATGATTGCTCCGGCGGGCAGGGCGTCGGCAAATTCAGCCGCCGCCGCGCCCATCGCGCCAACGGGTACGCACAGGACTACAAGATCGGCGGCGCGCACTGCGTCGGCGGAATTGTCGCAGACCTGATCGACCAGCTGGCGGGCTGCAGCGCGGGTGCGCGCCGTTGGATCGGCGTCATAACCGGTCGTGGTAACCCCGGGCAGATGGTCGCGCACCGCCAGCCCGATTGAGCCGCCGAGCAGGCCAAGGCCGATGATCGCGACGCGCTGAAACGCCATCAGCCGCGCTCCGCTGCGGCGCGCAGGATTGCAGCGATGGCGTCCATTTGCTCGGCAGTGCCAATCGTAATCCGCAGCGTGTGGCCCAGCCCTTGTCCGGGCAGCCAGCGGGTCATGTACCCGGCTTGGCTAAGCGCGCGATAAGCCGCTTCGCCGGTCAGCGCGCCTTCGAACACCACCAGCACGAAATTGGCTTCGCTTGGCACCATTCGCAGTCCGTGGTTGCCCAGTGCCGCAATCGCCTGGCCAAAGCGCGCGCGCACTTCGGCATTGTGGCGGCGCGACTGTTCGACAAAGGCCTGATCACCCAGCGCGGCCAAGGCAGCGGCCTGCGCGGTGTTGCATACGTTAAACGCGCCTCGGATACGGTTAAGCACACTTATGACGTCCGGTGCAGCGGTGCCCCAGCCGACGCGCTCACCAGCCAGTCCATAGGCTTTGGAAAAGGTCCGCGTGACCAGCACGTTGGGATAGATCGCGGCCAATTCGAGCGAACCATCATCCTGCTCGGGCGCAACATATTCGGCATAGGCCTGATCGAGTACCAGCAGCACATCGGTGGGCAGCGCAGCATGCAGCCGTGCAATCTCGGCGCGCGGCAGATAAGTGCCGGTCGGGTTATTGGGATTGGCGACCAGCACCACCCGGGTGCGCTGGCTTACGTGGGCCAGCAGCGCATCGACATCGTTGGCATAATCGCGGGCCGGGGCCTCAACCGGCTCAGCCCCGCAGCGCCGTGCGACGATGTCGTAGAGTGAGAAGCTGAACTGCGAAAACAGCACCTCGTCGCCCGGCCCGGCATAGCCGTTTGCGGCGAGGTGCAGCAGTTCGCCCGAACCCGCGCCCATAATGATCAGCGCCGGATCGATCCCGTGACGCGCGCCCAAAGCGGTTCTTAACGCGGTGCTGTCACCATCGGGATAGCGCGAAGGATGCTCCGCCTCGGCCCGTGCCGCCAGTGCCAAGGGGCTGCACCCCAGCGGGTTTTCGTTTGCGGACAGCTTGGCGATCACGCGCCCATCCTCGCCCGCAGCCTTGCCGGGGATATAAGCATGGATACCAGCGATCCACGGCTTGGGAGTTGGTGCAACGGTCATGGCGCGCTGCCCTTAGCAGGCTTGGTGGCAATTGACAGATCAGAACGCCTCGCTCAAGCGATTGAGCGATGGGCAGCCCCGAACTTTTGCCGGTTGATGCAACGCTGGTCTTGCCCGCGCCGTTACAGCTGGATGGCGGCCAAAGCCTAGGCGAGGTCAGCGTTGCCTACCAGACCTGCGGCACCCTCAATCCCGATAAGTCCAACGCGGTGCTGCTGTTCCACGCGCTGACGATGGACCAGTATGTGGTCGGCACGCACCCCAAGACCGGCAAGCCCGGGTGGTGGGCCAAGTCGGTCGGGCCGGGCAAAGTGATCGATACCGAACGCTATTTCGTAATCTGCGCCAATGTGCTGGGCGGTTGCATGGGCTCAACCGGCCCTGCCAGCCTTGGCCCAGACGGCCAGCCTTACGCCATGCGCTTTCCGGTGATCACGATCCGCGACATGGTCCGCGCGCAAGTCGCGTTGCTCGATGCGCTGGGGATCGAGCAGCTCCACGCGGTGATCGGCGGATCGATGGGCGGGATGCAGGGCCTGAGCTTTGCCGCCAACTGGCCCGCGCGCACTCGCGCCGCGCTGGTCATCGCCTCAAGCGCGCGGCATTCGGCACAGAACATTGCCTTTCACGAGGTCGGTCGGCAAGCGATCATGGCCGATCCCAAGTGGAAGAGCGGTGATTACTATGGCGGCAAAGGTCCGGAAAGCGGCCTCGCCGTGGCGCGGATGGCGGCGCACATCACCTATCTATCCGAAGCCGGGATGCACGAAAAATTCGGGCGTAAGCTCCAGAATCGTGCCGAAAAGACGTTCGGGTTCGACGCTGATTTTCAAGTCGAAAGCTATCTGCGCCACCAGGGGCTGAGCTTCACCGACCGGTTCGATGCCAACAGCTATCTCTATATCACCCGCGCGATGGACTATTTCGACCTCGCTGAAGAGCACGGCGGCAAACTGGCCCAGGCGTTTGCTGGCAGCAAAGTGCGGTTCTGCCTGATCAGTTTTGATACCGACTGGCTCTATCCCACCAGCGAAAGCCGGGGGATCGCCCATGCGCTCAACGCCGCCGGTGCCCCGGTTAGCTTCGTCGAATTGTCCGCCCCGTTCGGGCATGACAGCTTTCTGCTTGATGTGCCGGCACAAGACCGCGTGATCGCCGGGTTCTTAGGGGCGAACACATGATCGCGCTGGATGATAACAAAGACCGGCTCGACGTCGCAAAAATTCACGGCTGGCTGGCCGCGAGCTATTGGTGTCCAAACATCGAGCGCGCGGTGCTGGAACGGGCAATCGCCGGATCGCACTGCCTAGGAGCCTACCAAAACGATGCACAGGTCGGGTTCGCGCGCGCAATTACCGATCATGCGACTTTTGCCTGGATTGCCGACGTGTGGGTCGACGATCCGGTTCGCGGACAAGGGTTAGGAAGAGCATTGGTCAGTTGGTTTATCGAACACCCACAGCTGTCCGGCGTGCGCCGGTTCGGACTGGTAACCGCAGATGCTCACGGGGTTTATGCCAAATTGGGCTTTACCCCGTTGAACCGGTCCGACCGGTATATGGAGCGGCTTTCGCCCGAGGCACTGTCTTTGTTGCAGGGGCAGGCATGATGTTACGTCCCGATCTGGCGGTGATCGCCGCCAACGTTTCGC
>JAYTIS010000027.1:0-1832 GCA_043731725.1 Novosphingobium sp. | reverse complement strand
GCATATCTGCGATTATTATCGCTGCGCTGATCGGCCGCAGCGCTTGGTGGAATACCATGGCTCCTGCGCTGTTCGGCTTCGGTTAAAGCCGCCCACTCTTCCACACCACCCGCCCGATCACCTGCACCTCCTCGCGTATCAACTCGAGCGTGCGGTAAGCCGGGTTGTCGCTGACCAACGCGATTACTCCCGGGCGCCCGGTATCGAGCCGCTTTACCAGCAGCGCGTCTCCGGTTCGGACGACGTGGATACCGTCGCGCCACGGTCTGGGCGTGCGGTCGACCAGGATTTCATCGCCATCGCGCAAAGTGGCCTCCATGGAATCGCCCTCGACGCGAATGGCAGACAACTGCTTGGCGTCCAGCCCTTGATTGCGCAGCCAGCGCGCACCGAACCGGAAGGCGCCGATCGGCAGCTCCTCATCCGCCAGCATACCTGGCCCGGCCGAGGCGCCCAGCGCCAGGCGCGGCACGTCGATCCATTCGCTGCGCGTCGGTTTGTGCCCCGGCACAGGGGAAAAATCCTCCGGTGCGCCCAGCTCCGACTCACCCACTCCAAAAAACCGCGCGAGCGTTCGGCGATCAGTTTCCTCCAACTTGCGTGGGCTGCCTTTTCGGACAAATTGCTGCAAATACGTAGCATTACGTCCTATCAGTTCAGACAAGCCAGACAAACTGGCCCCCTGAGCACTGGTTAGTTGCAACAAGCGTGCGCGCGGATCGTGAGTAACCATGAATTTGCCCTACATGATGTATTTTTCCTAGACAAGTAGGATTTCGCAGGAAAGAACAGGATTCTTCCTACAACGATTCGCATGTGAAAGGGGCCCTAAAATGTTGATCAACCGGATCGAGCGCTTCCTGCGTGAAACCGGAATGCCCTGGACCAAGTTCGGCCGGCTTTCATGCCACGACCCGCGCTTTGTAGAGGATCTGCGCAACGGCCGCTCACCTCGTGTTGCAACCACGGAACGTGTGGAACATTTCATGAACATTTATCGCGAGGATGCCCATGCAAATTGATCTTACTTCCGATACAGCGATGCTGTCCGCCGCCTGTCGGCGCAGCCGCACCCCCTGGATGCCACTGTTGTCTGCCTTGCTCGAACTGGCCGGAGGGCGCGGCGAGCTGATCCGCCATAGCGAACGCAGCTGGGCCAGCGTCACGTTTTCGGGCACGCGTCACACCGTTGTGTTGGCTTTTACCGGGACTGAAGCGGCCGCAGCGGGTGAGCACTTCATTGATGCCCTGCCCGACCACGAATTCGTCATCCCGCGCCAGCTGGTAGCCGATGCAGCGGTGGTGCGAGTGGACCACACGGCCTTGCCGCAGCCCCGGCTCGAAGTCGAAGTGCAGCTATTGCTGCTCGACGAAGCCTGAGCCCGCATCTTGCGGCGCGCGGCTAATACCCTGCAGCGTAGTCGACTTGCGGGGTCAGCGGCTGGCAGAGGTGATAACGCTCCAGATTGGCAAGGAAACGTTCCGCCGCGCGCTGGAACATCAAAGTTTGTGCATTGCCCGAAAGATGCATGGTGATCTGCGCATTGTCGAGCGCCCACAGCGGATGCTCGGGCGGGAGCGGCTCGGGCGTGGTCACATCGAGCAGCGCACCGCCGATGGCCCCGGCCTCAAGCGCAACGACCAGCGCGTCCTGATCGATCACCGAACCTCGGGCGACATTGATTAGCACCGCATCGCTGTTCATTGCGGCTAGTTCAACTGCGCCGATCATATGCTGTGTCGCGGGCGTCGCCGGGACTGCGATCACGATCCAGTCGAAAGAGCCAAGCTGGGCGCGCCACGCGTCGGGGCCCAATGTGCCCGGACCTGCT
>JAYTIS010000026.1:0-2535 GCA_043731725.1 Novosphingobium sp. | reverse complement strand
CGCGGCTGATTGCCCTGCTGGCCGAGGCGCTGCACGGGCTGCCCGAGGCACCATTTGCGCGGCCTGCACTGGCGTATCAGCAGGGCGGCCCGGTTGATCAGGAGGCCCTCGTCGCCGCACTGGCCGAAGGTCGCCGCCGTGACCGCGCAGCGCAACGCACACTGGTAGGTCCGCACCGCGACGAGCTGGTGGTGACCATGGCCGGCAAGGACGAGCCCGCCAGCGCCTGTTCGACCGGTGAGCAAAAGGCGATGCTGATCGCAATCACGCTGGCGCATGCGGGATTGCTGTCCCCCGATCGCCCCGGCGTGTTGCTGCTCGACGAAGTCGCCGCGCACCTCGATCCGCTGCGCCGCGCCGCGCTGTTCGAGCGGCTGGACGAGGGCAGCGCGCAGGTCTGGCTAACCGGCACCGAACTAGCGCCGTTCGCCGCTATCACCGATCAAGCGGCGGTGTGGCAAGTCAGCGGCGGATTGGTGCAGCGGATTTAACTGCGTCTGCGATCTGATCGACCGTTGCGGTCACTAACTGGTCGATCCCCGGCGGTGTCGGATGGATGTGATCGCCTTGCACCAGCTCGGGATGGCCCTGCAACGGCTGCAGCCAGAACGGCACCAGCGTCGCGCCGTATTGCTTGGCCAGCGCCGGGTAAATCGGATTGAACGCCGCAGTATAGTCACTCCCCAAATTGGGTGCAGCGAGCAGGCCGAGTAGCACCACCGGCACCTTGGTGGCCTGCAACTTGAGCAGCAAACCGGCCAAATTCCTGCGCGTTTCTGCTGGCGGTACGGCGCGCAGCATATCATTACCGCCCAAACTAATGATCGCCATCGCAGGCTTTTTGCCGATGCCCTTGAGCACGAAGTCGAGCCGCGCCAGCCCATCGGCACTGGTATCGCCCGAGACCCCGGCATTGATCATCCGCACCGGTATTCCGCGCGCCTTGAGCGCAGTTTCGAGACGCGCGGGATAGCTTTGCCCCGGCCCCAAACCATACCCGGCAAACAGACTGTCACCCAGCGCCAGAATCACTACTTCGTCAGCCGCAGGGGTTGCTACCGCCGCCACGCTTGCGCCAGAACTGGTTGCGCCCCGCGGCACCGGCGCCGCTTCTTTGCAGCCGAGCAAGGCCAGGGGGGTTGCAAGTGTCGCGACCAGTTTCCATTTCATTCTGCAACCTCCTTGGTTCCGCCCTCTAGCTATGGCATCCCCGCGACGTGACAAGCCCCCTGCCCGCGATAGCGGCCCATAACCTTACCCTCAGCCTTGGTCATGGCGACAGCGCGGTCGCAGTGCTGCGCGGGATCGACCTGAGCGTACCGCACGGTCAGACGCTGGCACTGCTTGGCCCCTCGGGCTCGGGCAAGAGCAGCCTGATGGCGGTCCTGTCGGGACTGGAGCGGGCTAGCAGCGGGAGTCTGCGTGTCGCTGGCGAAGACTTTGCCGCGATGAGCGAGGATGCCTTGGCCGCCGCCCGGCGCGGACGAATTGGCGTGGTGTTGCAGGCGTTTCACCTGTTGCCGACAATGACCGCTTTGGAAAACGTCATGACCCCGCTCGAACTGGCCGGACAGGACGATGCAATGGCCCGCGCCGAGGCCGAGCTCCAAGCGGTCGGTCTGGGCGCGCGGCTGGGCCATTATCCCGCGCAATTATCGGGCGGCGAGCAGCAGCGGGTGGCAATCGCTCGCGCGCTCGCGCCGCGCCCGGCGCTGGTGTTTGCTGACGAGCCCACCGGCAATCTTGATACGGCAACCGGCAGCGGCGTGATGGACCTGCTGTTCGCCCGCCGCGCTGAGGCCGGTGCGACCTTAGTGGTGATCACCCACGATCCTGCGCTGGCCCAGCGCTGCGAGCGGGTGATCACGCTGGCCGATGGCCGCATTGCGAGCGATAGCGCGGCGGCATGACCGCTTGGCGCACCGCCTGGACGATCGCGCGGCGGGACCTTTCGGCACGCTTCAAGGGGCTGCGGCTGCTGCTGGTGTGCCTGTTCCTGGGGGTTGGCGCCTTGGCCGCGATTGGCACGCTGACCGGTGCAATCGAGCGCGAATTGGCAAGCCGTGGGCGCACGATTTTGGGCGGCGATGTGGAAGTCGCGGTATGGCAGCGCGCGGCCACCGCCTCTGAGGACGCGGCGTTCGCGGCAGCAGGTAGAGTCTCGGGCGGGATGCGGCTGCAAGCCATGGCCCGCGCCGGCGAACTGGCCGCACCGATTGAGCTCAAGGCGGTTGACGGCGCTTGGCCACTGGTTGGGCAATTTAAATTGAAAGATGGCCGCACGGTCGGCGCGCCGCCCTCAGGCAGCGCGTGGCTGGCCGAGGGTGCGGCCGAACGGCTGGCGGTCAAACCGGGCAATATGGTGACGATTGGCGGGCTAAACTTGCACGTCGATGGGATCATCGCCGATGAGCCTGACCGGCTGGGCGAAGGGTTTACGCTGGGCCCGGTGGTGATCGTGACCGCCGATGTGCCCGCGCGCGCTGGACTGACCGCGCCAGGGGCAATGTATCGCAGCAAATACCGCATCGCGCT